>CAMWQS010000025.1 GCA_947176485.1 uncultured Clostridia bacterium
ACCACGGCACGCTGAACCTTCGTATGGACGACACCAACCCCGCCAAAGAGGACTACGAGTACGTCAATTCCATCGTGGACGCGGTCAAGTGGCTAGGCTTCGAGTACGACAAGCTGGTGTACGCTTCCGACTACTACGACAGGCTTTACGAAATTGCCGAAAAGTATATTCTCGACGGCAACGCGTACGTCTGCGATTTGTCTGCGGAAGAAATCACCGCAACCCGCGGCACGCTTACGGAGGCGGGCACGGAATCGCCCTACCGTAACAGAAGTATAGAAGAGAATTTAAAGCTTTTCCGCGAAATGAAGGCGGGCAAGTATCCGGACGGCGCAAAGGTTTTAAGGGCGAAAATCGATATGTCCTCGCCCAACGTGAACATGCGCGACCCGATAATTTACCGTATCGCACGCGTGCCCCATTACCGCACGGGCGACAAGTGGTGCATATATCCTATGTACGACTTCGCTCACCCCGTATCCGACGCGATAGAGGGGATAACGCACTCTCTATGTTCCCTTGAATTTGAAAACCACAGACCTCTTTATAACTGGTTCGTTGAAAAGGCGGGCTTCCCCGCACCCCGACCCAGACAGATAGAGTTTGCAAGGCTTAATATTACCAACACGCTTATGTCAAAACGCTATCTCAAAAAGCTCGTAGACGAGGGCTTCGTGGACGGCTGGGACGACCCCCGTATGCCGACCATTATGGGCTTGAAGAACCGCGGCGTTCCGCCCGTAGCGTTAAAGAAATTCTGCGCCGACGTCGGCGTTGCAAAGGCGTACTCGATAGTCAACCAAACGCAGCTCGATAGCTGTATCCGCGACGAGCTGAACGCCAACGTAGAGCGCGCTATGGCGGTCATCAACCCCGTTAAGCTTACGATAACCAACTACACCGGAGAAGAAGAGCTTGACTTTGAAATCAATCCCACCAAAGAGAACGGCGGCACCCGCAAGATTAAATTCACGGGCAGCGTGTATATCGACAGGGACGATTTCTCGTTAAATCCTCCGCCCAAGTACAAAAGGCTTCAAAAGGGCGGCAACGTGCGCTTAAAGGGCGCGTACATCGTCCGTTGCGACGAAGTAAAGCTCGATAAGAACGGAGAGGTGGAGGAAATTCTTTGCACCTACTTCCCCGAAACGCGTAGCGGCAGTACCGCCGTTACCGATATCAAGGCTAAGGGCGTTATTCAGTGGGTTGACTGCAAGTACGGCGTGGACGCCGAGTTCAGACAGTACGAGCCGCTTTTAAACGACGAGGAGTACCCCGACCAAGACTACGCAGAAAGGCTGAATAAGAACAGCTTGAAGAAGTTCTACGGTAAGGCTGAACCTTATCTTGCCGAAAGCGAGAACGGCAAGCCCTTCCAGCTTATGCGTACGGGCTACTACAAGAAGGATACGAAGGGCGGACTTATATTGTCCGAAATAGTTTCACTTAAAGATAATTTTAATAAATAAAAGGAAGGGGCGCACGGCTTAAAAAACCGTGCGCCTCAAAGATTATCGTTTGATTTGTGGTTTGTGCGTTAACCGTAAATGCAAGTAAGATACTTGATTAAACGGAACGTTTAAACCTTTTCGGAATAGCTTTCGCAGCAAGTGCAGTCAACTTGATTACAAGTGCAACCGACCTTAATGTGTTCAAGCGTGCAGTTGCAACCACGGTGATTATACTTGCAGGTTGCTACGTCGCAAGCTATATCGTAATTTACGTTTTCCATAAAATAACCTCCGTTTTTATTTTGTGCCGAAACGCGTTAAATATGCGTGTTAATATCCGCTATCCTTGACAAACCGCCCTATCGGCGTTAAAATATATATAAAGAGGTGTTACGATGAAAGTTATACTACTGCAAGACGTAAAAGGACAAGGCAAAAAAGGCGAGGTTATCGACGTTAACGAAGGTTACGCCCGCAACTTCCTTATAAAAAAGGGACTTGCCGAGGTTGCAACCGCAGTTAAATTGAACGATTTAAAGCAAAAAAATTCCGCCGCAGAGTTCCACAAAGCGGAGGAAATCAAAGCCACGCGGGAGCTTGCCAAGGATATTAACGGCAAAAACTTCACCGTCAAAATAAAGGCGGGGCAAGCCGGCAAGGTTTTCGGCTCGGTAACGGGCGCGAATATTGCCGATGCGTTGAAGACGGCGGGCTACGATATCGATAAAAGGAAGGTCGTTCTTCCCACGCCCATAAAAACCTTGGGTGTATACGATATCGACTTAAAGCTTTTGGAAGGCATTTCCGCCAAAATCAAAGTAACGGTCGAAGCTGAATAAGCAGGATTATCTTATCACAAATCAAACTTAAAGCGGTTGGCGTTTGCGCCAACCGCTTTTTAATTAACTTATTAACGGAAACGCCCGCCGCCACCGCCGTGGCCGCCGCCGGAGAAACCGCCGAAGCTTCCGTGGCCGCCGCCCGACGAACCCGAGGAGGAGGGACGGGAAGCCATATTCGACTTCATCGACGCAAACGATATATGCATAATTCTGTTCATTACGTAGAAGTTCAAAAGCGTATCCGCAGTGGAGCAAGTTGCCCATTGAGGAGGCTGTACCGTTATATCCTTGAACTTTTCTTCCCACTTATCCGACACGCCCAAAACCTGCGCGTAGGGGAGAATATGGTAGAAGAATTCGGGGTCTTCTTCAAGCATGGTTTCAAGCTTATCCTTTTCAACCAGCTCGATAAAGTTCTTAAAGCCAACGATTTCGTTCAGCTGTGCCGTGTATTCCTTGGTTCTGTTTATTATAGTTACCGAGGTACCCACGGTTGCGCAGACTATTACGCAAAGCAAAATTTTGGGGATAGTACCGAGAATGAACGAGGGAACGAAAATGGTGTACACCAAGGTCAACAACGCGCTTATGCCTATCACGGCAACGAGGAAGGCTATTTTGGTACTTTTCTTCGATTTGTATTTGTTGCTTACTAAGCCCATACAGAAAATGAATAAGAATACGAGGGGAACTATTGCTATAAACGGTGCCCATATCGTAAAGCGTAGGGATACTTGTAACAAGCCTAAAAGCAACGGCGTAATTCCAAGCATCAGTCCCGCCAAAATCGCAACTATCCAAGAGATAACGACGCTTTTGCTATCGTAAAGGTTTTTGTTTTGGCTACTCATCATGCGGGTAACTTTGTCGATGGTGATATAAAATCTGTTTCTTAAAAAGCTGGGTTTTACTACGTCCAACCCGCTGAATAGCTCGGCAAAAAGTATCTGCTCGTAATCGGGCGTGCCTTGCGGCAACGCTTGTACTATGCGTATTAAAGAAGGGTCGCGCTGGTCGTCGAAGTTTATCTTCAGATAACCTTTATCTGCCCAGTGGAAAATCATCGAGGTTATATCTTCGGAATCGACTTTCCCGTCAATCAGCAAACCCATTAAAAGGGGGCTCATTTTATTGGGTGCGTCAAAGTTTACGTAGGGGGTAAGTCCGCCCTTATTAAAGCACAGTAACTTCAAGACGACGACTATTAAAAGTATCACCGCCGCAGCTATAACGAACCAGTAAGGGGTAAAATCGAAGTAGGTTGAAAGCGCACCTTCTTCAAACTCCAAGTCAAACCTTAACGCATAGTTCAAAATTTCGTTTTCGTAATCGGAGAAGGAAATTACCGTTCTCCCGTCTTTGATTTCGGTAGTGGCAGTAAGCGGTGCTACCTTTCCCGAAACCGACTGATAGAAGCAGCTTACGCTGTTATCTTTATAACCCTCCGGCAGTTTAAGCACGACGGATATATTGCTAATCTCGCAATCCCAACCCGTGCCTATAGGGGTAAGAGCAAGCTTGTTTGCGCCCTCTTGTGCCTTCGTCAAGCAATAATCGTAGGTTATGCGGTAGGTATGCTCGTCATTCTTATATTTGCTGTCGCCAATGTCAACGGAAAGGAAACCGTTGTCCTCAGTGAAAACGTCGTAGTAAACGGAGGTAGGGGTGCCGTTTATAAGCTCGCTCACGTTTACGTTTTTAATAACCTCGCCCGCGTTCGACGGGATATCGCGGATAAAGCCAGTCATATTGTAATAATATACGGTTATATCCTCGGTTACCGCGATTGTGCGGTCGTTTTTTATATCCATTTCAACGGCGTAGCCCGAAAGATAGGTGTAGTTATGGAGCCTTCTGCTGCTGCGCGTAGTTTCTGCGCTTGCAAGCTTTGCGCCGCCGAAGCCCGCCGCAAGGCACACCACGGATAAGAACAAAATTAAAAGCGCAATAAAATAAGGTTGTAATTTTAACTTTTTCATATTATCCCTTAATTAAGTAACGGCGCAAGCGCGCCGTTACTGAAAATTATTTTAAAACTGTACTTTTACGTTCTGTCTTTCTTCGGGGTTCTCAATCGTGAAGTATTCACGCTGTTCAAGCTTCATCATCTTTGCAATGATAAGGGAGGGGAAGCCTTTGATTTTTTTGTTAAGCTCCCTCACGCAAGCGTTGTAATACTTTCTTGCGTTAACGAGCTCGTTTTCGATAACCCTTAACTGGTTTTGCAAATCAAGGAAGTTGGTGTTTGCTTTCAGTTCGGGGTAGTTTTCGGTTACCCTTCTAAAGCCTTGTAAAACGGTGGTCAGCTCTCTGTCTGCCGCAATCTTTTCGCTTACGGTGGTCGCGCTCATAGCTTTTGCACGCGCTTCGGTTACCATCCTAAAGGTTTCGCTTTCGTGCTTTGCGTAGCCCTTAACCGTTTCAACGAGGTTGGGGATAAGGTCGTATCTCTTTTTCAGATACACGTCTATGCCCGAGAACGCGTCGTCGCCGTTCGCGCCGAGACTAACGAACTTGTTGTAGGTTGCAATTGCCCAAATAACGATTATAAGGACTACCGCAACTGCGGCAACTATGCCGATGATGCCGCCGGTTGAAAGTAATAATTTCATTTTTTACCTCACTTAAAATTTTTTATTTCAGCCAAAGCGTTCTTTAAAAACGCCTCCGCCGTGGAATCTTTTTTAATTGCCTCTAAGGCTTCGTTAAAGGTGAACCATTTAACGTTCTCTATTTCCTTTTCGTCGATTACGGGTTCGCCGTCCTCAGCCATAATAAGATAGCCCAGCATCAAAACGTTTTTCGGCTCGTGATAGCGGGAGCCCATATATTTGAACTTAACCGTATTCAGCTTGGTTTCTTCTTTGAATTCCCGCGTTACCGCCTTTTCAGCCGTTTCGCCCTTTTTGATATATCCCGCAAAAAGAATGTAGCCTTCGTGCCCTATATGCTTTGCAAGCAGTATTTTATCTTTTTGTCTGTTTGTAACGACCATACTAACGGCAGTAGGGAATTGCGCAAACCTGAACTGCCCGCAAGCCTTGCAATAGGGGACCAGCCCTTCGCCGCTTGCAAACATAAGCGTCAATTTTTCGCCGCATTCCGTGCAAAACATCGTTTTCCTCCTTATGCGTCCGCGGGCGTCTTGCCGTGAACTAAGCTACTTATCAAGTAGATATATATTATATACTATTATTCAAGGCTTTTCAAGCGGTTAACGCAAATTTCACAAATTTATTGACTTTAAACGGCTTATAATATATAATAGTATAAGTAAATTTTTAACAAATTCTCACTTTGGGTTTTATTATGAATTACGAAAGGTCAAAACTCTATTTAAAAGAGCGCGGACAAGAGCATCTTTTAAATTATTACGACGGGCTGACGGAAGAAGAAAGGGAACAGCTTTTAAAGGATATCGAAGACACCAACTTCTCCGTATTGAAAAGGCTTGATAAATCTACTAAAAAGACGGGTAAAATTACGCCCATAAGCGCGGTTACCATTCAGGATATCAAAAGGCGTAGGCTTCAGTTCGAAAGCGTAGGCCTTAACTTTCTGCGTGAGGGTAAAGTCGCCGCAGTTTTACTTGCGGGCGGGCAAGGCTCGCGCCTCGGGTACGAGGGGCCCAAGGGCACCTTCGATATGGGCTTAACGCGCAAATTGTCCATTTTCGAGCTGCAAATGAATAACCTTACTTCCGTGGCTGAAAAAGCGGGAAGGCATATTCACTTGTTCGTTATGACCAGCGTCCAGAATAACGACGAAACGGTAAAGTTCTTTAAAGACAATAACTACTTCGGCTACCCGCACGAGTTAATTCATTTCTTCATTCAGGACGTTGCGCCCACCTGCGACTTTGACGGCAAGGTTTTCCTTGACCAAAAACACCGCGTATCGCTTGCGCCAAACGGCAACGGCGGGTGGTACTCGTCGCTCGTTAACAGCGGGCTCGCAAGAGTAATCGAGCGCGAAAATATCGAGTGGCTTAACGTTTACGCAGTTGATAACGTTTTACAGAAAATGTGCGACCCCGAATTCATAGGCGCAACCGTTTTAAAACAATGCCGTTGCGGGGCGAAAGTCGTTTCCAAGGTAAGCGCGGAAGAAAAGGTCGGCGTTATTTGCTGTGAGGACGGCAACCCGACGGTATTAGAATATTTTGAAATGCCCGAACGCCTTAAAACCAAGATGAAGAAGGGCGAGCTCGTGTACCGCTTCGGCGTAACCTTAAACTATCTTTTCAACGTAAACGATTTAAACCTTACCTTGTCCGGCAAGCTTCCTTATCACCTTGCGGAAAAGGCAATACCCCACGTCGAGGACGGTGAAAGAATAATTCCCAAACAGCCTTGCGGCTACAAGCTTGAAACGCTCGTCGTCGATATGATAAAGCTTATGGGCACTTGCCTTGCTTACGAGGTTGAAAGGGATAAGGAGTTTGCACCCGTAAAGAATTTGACGGGAGTAGACAGCGTGGACACTGCCCGCGCTTTGCTAATTAAAAACGGTATAGTGTTATAATTAAAGGAAATATATGAAAAAGATTTTTGCTCTTATTGCGGCGTCGTGCCTATCTGCAAGCGTACTTTTGTGCGGCTGTTCACTTCCTTTCGGGGGCTCGAACGGCAGAGACGGTGTCGACGGCAAGAACGCTTCGGCGTACGATTATTACGAGCTTGCTAAATCTATTCCCGGCAACGAGAATATGACGATTGACGAGTTTTTAAGAGAATACCTCAACTATTCTACGGAAGAGCTTGAGGAAGCGTTCGGCTTGCAGGCGAGCATAAACCGCTCGTTAAGGACGGCGGTATCGATTGCCGCTCAGTTCAACGACGGCGGCACCTCGCTCGGCTCGGGCGTTATCGTTGATTTAAACAAGCAAAACGGCGACGCTTACGTCATAACCAACTGCCACGTAATTTACAACGACGGCGGTTACGGCTTGCCTTATCCCAAGAATATATATCTTTATCTCTACGGTCAAGATACCGACTACAACGACGACGATAACAGATTTAACGCTACCCTCGTGGGTTCTTCGATAACTTACGATATCGCGCTTTTAAAAGTAACGGGAAGCTCACTCTTGAAAAACAGCGCGGCGGAGGCAGCCAAGTTTGTCTCCGACGACGATATTTATTTGGGTGAGGACGTATACGCCATAGGCAACGCGGAAGGCCAAGGTATGTCGGCAGTCCGCGGCATAGTTACCAAGGATAGGGAGTCGGTTCCCCTCAATATCTCGGACAGATATGCGGGCTACGACAGATATACGAGGTATTATAACGTAATCCGCACGGATGCGGCTGTCAACGAGGGTAACTCGGGCGGCGCGCTGTTCAACCGCAAGGGTGAAATAGTAGGTATAATAAACTCGAAGTCGGGCGACGATTTGGATAGTAACGGCAACCTCTTGGACGACGTCGACGGAATGAGCTACGCCATACCCGCAAGCGCGGTAAAAAGACTTTATCCGCTTATTAAGGAGAGCGGCAACGGCAATTTAAACCGTGCGCACTTCGTGGCCCAAGACGACTTCAACAAAGCCGACGCAGGCAGCCTGAGCTCTCAAAACCAAATACAAGTTAAGTCAATTGCAAGCGCGTCTACTTGGGATTCCGCAAACGACCGCCTCGTCATCAACGAAAAGATAAACGTCGTAAGGGACTGTTACGGATTAAAAGCGGGCGACTTGATAACGCATATTAAAATCACGAGCGGCGGAACGGTGGTGGAGGATATGGACGTAAAACGCCTTTATCACTTGAACGACACCTTGCTTTCGGCTCGCCAAGGTCATACGGTTGTATTCACCGTTTACCGTGGCAACGAACAAAAAGAAATTACCGCGCAAATGAATTTCTCAACTTTCGATTAAAATTTAGTGTATAGGCTATTACTTACGAAAACTACTTGGAGGCACTTATGAAAAAATTTTTAGTAATACTTTTGTCGCTTATAGCTTGCGTTTGTACGGTCTTCGGACTTGTGGCTTGCGGCGGTGGCAGTGAAGGCGGTGAGGGTAACGGCACCGGTACGGGTACTGTCGGAGGCGGCAGCGGACCTATCGGAGGCGGCACTATCGAAACGCCCCTTCCTACCGCGGCAGAGATAGTTGCGGCACGCAAAAGTGCCGTTGACGAAAAAGTGCAAGGCTACGATTTCGACCTTACCTTTACGGGCAACTTCAGCGTACTCGGATTAGGCACCGCTCTTAGCGGAAAATACGACGGCTCTTACCGCTACGACGGCAACAGCGACAACGTAACCTTTAAGAGGACAACCAGTGGCGCACTTTTAGCTGATTCTACTTGCTACGTATTCACCGCGGGCGACAGCCGCATTAAAGCAACGATGGACGGAAACAACGTCAAAAAGCTCTCGGTTGAGATGCCCGAGGACCAAGACATAACGATGGTCAATTTGCCTATCGTATCTATCGTCAACAACGTAAAAGAAAACAATATCAGCAATATTGCCGAACTTAAAAATTCTACGTACGCTTACTCTTGCAAATTGGCTACGGGTGACGGTAACGTCTTGTATAAGGCGTTGGGCAAGGTATTCGAAAAGCTCGGAACTGGCGTTTCCTTCAAGGGAATTACCTTAGCGGAAAATACGAGCACCCTCAAATTCAATTTGAAGGACGGCAAGCTCAACGATTTCAACCTCGGCTTCAAGTTCCAAATTGACGTAAAGGCAGTAAAAGTCGTTTTAAGCGTTGAATATTCCCAGAAGGGAAGCTTAACTACTATATCTTTACCTAACACCAGCGGTTTATTATATACAACGGCGGACGTGCAGAAGGAAGTAACCGCAATAAACGCGGCTATCGACGATTTAAAGGACGACCCCGTATATTCACTTGATTTAACTGCTAAAAACGAGTTTGACCCCGGATGGAATAAAACCGCCATCGTAGACAGCTACACGGCGAGAATGTATAAAAAGACGGTAGACGACGTTGCCTGGTTTAACCATTCCTATTATTACAAAGCGCACAGCGAAACTGCCGGCAAGGAAACTTATAAGTACACCCTCGGCAACGTGAACGGAACGGATGAAGACAACCAAGGAACTTGGCTCATTTCCCGTAAATCTTCAAACACGCAAACGAAGGTTGAAAACGTTACCGCGGACACGCAGTTTGACTTTTTAACCTCTATGATTAAGCAGAATGCAAGCGAAATCGACTGCATCAAAAAGCAGACGAGCGGAACGGCCACTACTTATACCGTAAACCTCGGCAAATCCGCAACGCAAAGCGTTCAGCAGAAAATTATCGACATGATTAACACGAACGAGTATGGCGACGTAATCGAAGTAAACAACTACTTCAACGACGAGAATATCGTAAAAGACGCAATTATCAAAATCGTGTTGACTGACGGGAAAATTTCTTCGATTACTTGCGAAACCGAGCTTTGCTATAACCCCATTGCCGGCGACTGGACGGAGTACAATATAACTCTGAATAACAAAATCGAATTGAAAGTGAACGATAATTTGAAGAAAGCTCAAGACTACGTGCTTCCTACAAAGGTTAAAGGAACTTTAGGTTGGGGCAAGAACCTGAACGACAGCGAATATTACATACTTTAAGATTTTTAATAATATAAAAGCCCTCGGCACAACAGCCGGGGGCTTTTTATTTTATCAATTATCAATAGAAGAAATGTCGTAAGGGGTAACCTGGTAAACGTAGTAGTTAAGCCAGTTTATGTAGAAAAGATTTGCAGTGGAGGTCCAATTCATTTTAACCTCAGTCAAGTCCTTGTCCGCAAAATAGTTTACGGGCGGTTTGATGTCCAGCCCCGCTTTAACGTCGCGCTCGTACTCGTTTTTAAGCGTGTATCTGTCGTACTCCATATGCCCCGTAACGAACACTTGGCGGTTGTCCGTGCTCTTTATAATGGACGCGCCCGCCTTCTTGGAATAGGCAAGAATTTTCAGCCCGCTTATATTTAAAATATCCTTCGCGTAAATAATCGTGTGGCGGGAGTGCGGCATATGGAACTCGTCCGATATCCCGCGCATAAGCGGCTCGGTAACGCCGTCGCGTATGCGCTGATGCGCGAATATGCCGAAGCACTTTTCCTTTAAGGCGTGCTTTTTAATGCCGTAAAAATGGTAAAGCGCGGCTTGCGCCCCCCAGCAAATAAATATAGTGGAGGTAACGTTGCTTTTCGTCCAGTCAAAAATTTCCTGAAGCTCTTTCCAGTACGCAACCTTTTCAAACGCCATATTTTCAAGGGGCGCGCCCGTTATTATCATGCCGTCGAACTTTTTCCCCTTAACCTCGTCAAATGTTTTATAGAACTTGTCCAAATGGCTCTTGTCAACGTGCGTTGCGTTGTAGGTTGAAGTTTTTATAAGCGTGATATTAACTTGCAACGGCGAGTTCGAAAGTAAACGCATAAACTGCGTTTCCGTCGTTTCCTTCGTCGGCATAAGGTTCAAAATTGCAATCTCGATAGGGCGGATATTCTGTGCAACCGCCCTTTCCTTATCCATAACGAAAATTCTCTCGCCGGTAAGTATTTTATAAGCTGGTATGTCTTTGTCAATTACTATGGGCATTAAACTTTCTCCAATGCTTGCTCTAAGTCGGCGATTATATCGTCGGCGTTTTCAATGCCGACCGAAAGCCTTACAAGGTTGTGCGGTACGCCCGCCGCCTTCAAATCTTCTTCAGAAAGCTGTCTGTGAGTGGTGGACGCAGGGTGCAAAACGCAGCTTCTTACGTCCGCAACGTGCGTCTCTTGGGTAATAAGCTGTAACGCTTCCATAAAGATTGCGCACTTCTCGGTGCTGCCCTTAATACCGAAGCTCATCATGCCGCCTTGTCCGTTAGGCATATACTTCATAGCAAGCTTGTGGTACTTGTTATCGGGAAGCGAGGGGTGGTTTATCCACTCTATTTTAGGGTGCTTTTTAAGGTAAGCCGCAACCTTCTTCGCGTTCTCGCTATGCCTTTCCATTCTGAGTGCAAGCGTGTCGCTGCCTATGTAGGATATAAATCCGTTCTGCGGACTCATAATTGCGCCGAAGTCGCGTATCATCTGTGCACGGCACTTCGTTCCGAAAGCAACGGGCAAATCAGCGTAAACCAATCCGTGATAGCTTTCGTCGGGTTCGTTAAAGGAAGGATAGCGTTTGTTTCCCTTAAACTCGAAATTTCCCAAGTCTACGATAACGCCGCCCAAAGCCGCCGCGTGTCCGTCAAGATACTTTGACGAAGAATGTATTATAAGGTGCGCACCCCATTCCTTGGGACGGCACAAAATAGGCGTTGCAAGCGTGTTGTCAACCGCAAACAAAACGCCGTACTTCTTCGCAATTTTCGCAATCTTTTCAAAGTCCAAAACGACGATGGCGGGATTTGCAACCGTTTCCGTGAAAATCATTTTGGTCTTATCGTCAATCAGCTTTTCGATTTCCTCGGCGGGCGCGTCGGGGTCGAAAAATCTGCACTCTATGCCAAGCTTTGGAAGGGTGGTCGAAAACAGATTATAAGTTCCGCCGTAAACTGCCGACGACGAAAGAATGTTATCGCCCGAGCCCGCAACGGTGAAAATCGCAAGCGAAGTGGCGGACATACCCGAAGCGCAGCCTATACCGCAAACGCCGCCTTCAAGCGCGGCAACCTTGCCTTCGAACGCCGCAACCGTGGGGTTGGCAAGACGGGAGTAGAAGTACCCGTCGCTTTTCAAATCGAAAAGGTCAGCCATTTCCTGCGTTTTGGGGTAGAAGTAAGTGGTGGACTGTGAAATAGGCGGAATTCTCGCCTCGCCCGATTTGGGCGAATAGCCCGCTTGTACGCATAAAGTATCCAGTTTATAATTTTTCATAAAAACCTCGTAAGTTTATCTATACTGTTTAATCTCTCTGTCAAGTGCGCGTTTTTGGTCTCTCTCCGCAATCGTGCGCTTTTTGTCGTAGTTCTGCTTGCCCTTGCAAAGCGCAATTTCAACCTTGACGAGCGCGCCCGAAAAATACAGCTGAAGGGGCACTATGGTGTAACCCTTTTCGTTCACCTTGCCCGCAAGCCGCGCAATTTCCGACTTGTGCATCAGTAGCTTTCTGTCGCGCTTAGAATCCTTTGAATTAAACGCACCCGCCTTGTCGTAAACGGGTATATGCAGATTTTTAAGGGTCAGCTCACCGCCGCGAAGAAGGCAAAAGCTGTCCTTCAAATTGCAGTTGCCCTGCCTTAGCTGCTTAACTTCCGCACCTTCCAAAACTATTCCCGCCTCAAATTTTTCCAAAACGAAATACTCGTAAAGGGCGTACTTGTTATAAGCAATCTGCTTCATAAATTCATTATACCTTCATCGGGTTCAAATAGCAAATTTTTTAAACTATAAGTTTAAACAGAACCTTCATTCTGCCAAGGTCGCAGTCCGCAACCTTAACCTTCACCTTGCCGCCCAGCTTAAAAGTAAACTTCGCGCCCGCCAAAGTGAATTTTTCTTCATAGTATTTATAGCTGTCTTTGGGCAAATCTTCCAAGGGGATAAGCCCCTCAACCGTGTTGTCAAGCTCCGCGAATATCCCGAAGGAGGTAACGCCCGAAATAACCGCGTCGTATTCCTCGCTAAGCCTCTCCGCCATAAAATACAGCTTGTACAAATCGTCAACCTTACGCTCGCATTCGTCGGCGACGCGCTCTCGTGCCGAGCAGTCTACGCCCGCGTCGTGCGCAAAGCTTTTAAGTTTATCGAACTTTTTCCCTTCCAAAACCGCCTTCAAAGCACGGTGCACGAAAAGGTCGGGATAGCGGCGGATAGGGGAAGTAAAGTGGCAGTAACACTCCGAAGCCAGTCCGAAGTGCCCCTTGTTTTCTTCCGAATACCTCGCCTTCTGCATCGACCTGAGCATTACCTTATTCACCACCGAATAAAAGGGCTTGTCCTCAACGGTGTTTAAAATCTTTTGAAAATCAAGCGGCTCCAAATCGTCGCAGTCGCACCTGACCTTAACGCCCAAATCTTTCAAAAACGCAAAAAACGCGTTAGCCTTTTCGGGTACGGGTTGCTCGTGAATACGGTACAGGCAAGGCGCGCCCTTGCTTTGCAAAAACTCCGCAACCGCCTCGTTTGCGGAAATCATAAACTGCTCTATTATGCGTTGGGAAACGGTGCGCTCAGCGGGCGGAATAACTATCTCGCCCTCGTCGTTTACGTAAATATGCGCCTCTTTCACGTCAAGGTTGACAGAACCCAGCCTTTCGCGCCGACTTTCCATAGCAAGGCAAAGGGACTGCATATCAGCCGCAACTTCCACCAAATCGGGGTACTTGTCGCACGCTTCTTTTTCGCCGTCTAAAAGTGCGGTAATTTCGGTGTAGGTGGTGCGGTGTCGGCTACGAATGACGCTTTTGCAAATCTTGTAATCAAGCCGCTCGCCCTCGGGCGTAAAGGTCATAATACAGCTCATCGCGTATCTGTCCTCGCCCTCGTTAAGTGAACACGCCCCGTTTGAAAGCTCCTTCGGCAGCATCGGCAACACGCGGTCGGGGAAGTAGACGCTCGTCCCGCGCCCGTACGCGTCGTTGTCAAGTGCCGTGCCCGGTTTTACGTAATGGCTTACGTCGGCAATATGCACCCCAAGAACATAGTTCTTGCCCTTGCGTTCTAATGATACGCCGTCGTCGATATCGCGGGTGTCCTCGCCGTCGATGGTAATAATCAGCTTGTCTCTGAAATCTTCCCTAACGCCCAAAACGACTTTCTCTTTGGCAACCTCGCGTGCCTCCGCAAGTACGGGTTCGGGGAATTCTTCCTCCAAATTATAGGCGCGGATAATTGAAATTTCTTCGGCTTCAAGCTCGCCGCCCTCGCCCAAAATCTCGATAATTTCCCCGCCGGGTGCCTTGTTTTGGGGATAGGAGGTGATTTTGCACACAACCTTGTCGTTGTTCCTTGCGCCCGCCGAGAGTGTAAGCGGCACGAATATTTCCGGCTGTTTGGGGTTGTCGGGGTAAACGCAGGCGTTGTTTCCTTTCCGTGCGAAGGTGCCGATAACGGTTTCACTTCCGCGCTCCAAAATTCTTATTATATACGCCTCGTCCTGCGTGCCCTTAACGTGTGCCGCAAGCACCTTGTCGTCGTGGTAAGCTCCGTTCACCGAGTGGCGGGGCACGAAAAAATCGTGCCCAACCGTTTCGTCGTCGGGTATAATAAATACGTAGCTTTTGCCGCTGCCCTGCACGGTGCCCGTAAATTTTTTATCCTTTTGGTTTTTTAAAATTTCGCGTTTATATTTCATAAGTACTAAAATAGGCGGCTATAAATTAGCCGCCTTCGTAATTTCTTTAAGATTTAAATGGTCAATATCTGTACGATATACGCAACCACGGAAAGAACGCCGATAACACCCAAAACAATCCAGCTCCATTTTTTCAGCTTGCTTTCAATGGAACGGCCTCTGTTTTTGCCGTAGAAAGTTTCGCTTGAAGCGGTTATACCTTGAATACCGTCGGAATTGCTCTTTTGGAATAATACGAGTAAAATTGCAAGAAGTGCAGCAAGGAATATTACCACAAGGCAGATTATCATCACCGTCCAGTAAACGGCAAGTTCGGTCTCGTTCATTATTTTATCTGCCAACAAATTAACTAACATATATAACCTCTTAATAAGTTTGCTAAAAAATTATAACACACTGCACGGTGTTTTTCAATCAAAAACGCGCAAAAAATTAAATTTTTTATTCCGAATTTTCGTCAATTTCGCAGGTTTCGTCAGTTTCCGCACTTTCCGAAGTTTCTTCCGCCTGCTTGGGTTTTGGCTTTCTTTCCCCGAATTTGTTTATAACGAATATCCCAAGGCACACCAATAAAAGCGCGGGCAAGGTGAACCAGCTTAGGCTTTTGTCCGCTTCGTACGGGTTTAAAAGCGAGAACACCGCGCCGAAGATGGGGTTGGTGCTTTTGAACACGGCAACCTTGGAAACGGGGTTATACCTTAAAAGCACGCCCTGTAAGGTGAACGCGCACGCCGACAAAAATGCAAGATATATCAGCATAAACGCCGCGCCCACGTCAATATGCGGAATAGTCCCGCCAAAGCTCAAGCCTATAATTACGAGGATAATTCCGCCGAAGAAAAACTGATACCCGCAAAGTGCAGTAGTGTCCTCGTGCTTTGAAAATATCTTTACAAGCCCCGAAGAAATCGCCGCACTCAGCCCCGAAAAGATTACGAAGCCCTCGCCGAGTATCGAAAACGAGAAGGTGAAGTCCCCGCCGATATTGATGAGTACTACGCCGCCAAAGCCTAAAACGCAACCCAAAAGCTTTATTAGGTTGAACTTTTCGGTGCGGAACAAAAAGCACGCCGCAATAATAGTGAAGAACACGCCCAAGCCGTTCAAAACCGAGGCTTTAACGCCCGCCGTGTTGGCAAGCCCTATATAGAAAAAGGTGTATTGTAAAACCGTCTGAAAAAGGCTTACAAGCCCCACGCGCCATAAATTTTTGGCTTTTGGCAAAAGGAATTTGCGCTTAATAATACTTCCGAAAGCAATTACGAAAACGCCCGCAAGCGTAAACCTCGTGCCGGCAAACAGCATTAAGGAGGGTACGCTTTCGGTATTGATTTCAAAAAGCCTATAACCTATTTTAACGCACGGGAAAGCACTGCCCCAAAGTAGGCAGCAAATAATTGCGCATATGCACACTATATAAGTTTTAGAGAAAAATCTCTCTTTATCTTTTATAAGCACCATACCATTATATTTCAAATCAAAAAATATGGCAAATAAAAACGGCGCGGCGGACCAAAGTCCGC
>CAMWQS010000026.1 GCA_947176485.1 uncultured Clostridia bacterium
CTCCACCCCGCACGCATATCAGAATAACGAATAATACGGAATAAGCTATTGCGCCGCATGACAAGTGCGGCGTTTTTCTTTATAAGAAAAAAATATTTTCCATCCTTTGGCAACGGGTGGGTGTGGGCGATATTAATTGACAGTGCGCGTTTACTATGGTATAATGGCAAAAACTGTCGCATTAAGGCGGCAAATCGTGTTTAAGGGAAATTACTATGCATCCTGAAGCTTTATTTGAAATTTTCGGTAAAGGCGTTTACGCCTACGGTATATGTATGGCGGTCGGAATTATTCTTTGTTTCGGCTTTTTGCTGTTTACGATGTGGTATAAAAAGTTTAACGAAACTTCCACAAACGCCGTTCTCGTTATAGGAATTTTAGGCACGGGGTTCGGCATTTTTATGGCTATGCTCGTGCAGTCAATTCTAAACTACGCAAAAGACCCTTCCAAGCCCTTCCAGCTTGCGGGTATGACCTTTATGGGCGGACTGTTAGGCGGCGTAGTCAGCTTCCTTGCAGTGTGGAATTTGTACGTTTACGTTATAGGTCCGCGCACCAAAATGAAGTGGCTTACGAGCAAGGATATGAACGCGGGGCTTTCCGACGCGTTGCCTTTCATTCCTATCGGCATTGCAATTGCACACGCTTTCGGGCGTTTAGGTTGCCTTTTTGCGGGCTGCTGCTACGGTCAAGAGGCTGAATGGGGCTTACAGTGCGCCGCACCTCACGGGCACACGCTTCCCGTTAACGTTATCCCCACGCAGCTTTTCGAAATGTGTTTCCTTCTGCTGCTTGCGGGCGTTATGGCACTTTTATATTTCCGCTTTAAATTCAACTATAATTTCGGTGTTTACGCTATAGCGTACGGCATTTGGCGTTTCGTTATAGAGTTTTTCCGCGACGACGACAGGGGTGCGCTTATTCTCGGCTTGCAGCCTTCACAGTTCTGGAGCATACTGATGGTGCTTGTAGGCGTAGGATATTTCTTCTTGCAGTACTATGTACTGAGAAAGCTGATGAAGCACCCCGAACTGCAACGACAGGAAAATAAAGACAAAATCGAACTGACCGAGGACGGTACGCCCGTTCTTGTACAAGGCGCGGAAGTTAGCAGGGTAGTACCCGCAGAGCCCGAAGAAAAATTACAAGACGAGAGCGAAGGTGAAGAAAAGCTATGAAAAGCCAAAGCGTAGTAACCGATTTAAGAAGAAAAATCTTTACGGCAGTTGCACGCGTAGCCTACGAATCTGATAACCCCGCAAGTGATTTGGAGGAAATCCCTTTTTTAATCACCCCCGACGAGGTGCCAAAATACCGTGAAAGCATCTACCGTGAAAGGCAGATAGCCTCTGAAAGGGTTCGTCTTGCCATGGGGCTTTCTCTTCGCCCCGCAAACAAACCGGTACATATCACGGCGGGCGTAGATAAAAGCACTATTGCCGAAAAGTATTACGAACCGCCCCTTATGCAGGTTATACCTTCCGCGTGCGATTGCTGCCCCGATAACGAGTACGTCGTTTCCAATCAGTGCCGCAACTGCGTTTCGCACGCGTGCATTAAAAACTGCCCGAAGGGCGCGGTTTCCATCGTGGACGGCAGGGCGTTTATCGACCAAAGCAAGTGCATAAAGTGCGGAAGGTGCAAGGCGGCTTGCCCTTACGACGCTATCGCCCATCACGTTCGCCCTTGCGCTGCGGCGTGCGGGGTCAAGGCTATTTCCTCGGACGAGTACGGCAGAGCGCACATAGATAACGATATTTGCGTGGCTTGCGGACAATGTATGTCTGCTTGCCCGTTCGGAGCTATTGCCGATAAATCACAGATTTATCAGCTTATTAAGGCAATAAGACAGGGCGACGAAGTAGTCGCCGCGGTTGCGCCCGCAATAGTGGGTCAGTTCGGCGCAAAGGTTACCCCGGGCAAGCTTAAATCTGCGCTTCTTGCGCTTGGGTTTAAGGACGTATACGAGGTGGCAGTAGGCGCGGACGTAGGCTGCATAGCCGAGGCGCACCATTACGTAAACGAGGTAGTAACGGGCAAACTGCCTTTCCTTTTCACAAGCTGTTGTCCCGCTTGGGCTGTACTTGTAAAGAAACAGTTCCCCGACCTTGCAAGCGAGGTTTCGCAAGAGCTTACACCCATGGTTGCAACGGCGCGCTCGATTAAAGTCAACCGCCCCAACGCACGCGTAGTGTTTATAGGACCGTGCGCCGCAAAGAAGTTGGAAGCTTCAAGAAGGGCTGTAAGAAGCCACGTTGACTTCGTAATTACCTTTGAAGAGCTTGCGGGTATGTTCGACGCCAAGGGCTTGAACTTTGAGACGATGGAAGAGCTCCCCGTCAGCTTGCAGGCAACTGGCGCGGGACGCGGCTACGCTTGTGCGGGCGGCGTTGCAAGCGCAATCGAAAGCTGCATTAACCAGTATTTCGCAGGCACCGAGGTAAAAATTCAGCACGCCGAAGGGCTTACTGACTGCAAAAAGGTTTTAACCCTTGCAAAGGCGGGCAAGCTCAACGGATACATGATTGAAGGTATGGGTTGCCCCGGCGGTTGTGTTGCGGGTGTGGGAACCATTATCCCGCCCGAGCGCGCAAAGTTTGCGGTTGAGCAGATTGTGAAGTCAAGCGAACAGCCCGTGCCCCCGAAAGAAATGGAAGACTTAGCTGAAAAGCTTACTAAAATGGACTAAACTTAAAAGCCCCGCGCCGCGTGTTTGACTTGCGCTTAGTTTCGGTTGCAATAATGCAATTAAGATACTCAGCCAAGCGGAACGCTTGCGGGGCTTAGAATTTTCAAAAAGGTGCAAACTTTATTATATGTACGATTTAGCAATTATAGGCGGCGGACCGGCAGGCGTTTCCGCGGCAATCAACGCCAAAATTTTGAATAAAAGCTTTATATGGTTTTCCTCGGGCGAATCTTCGAAAAAAGTCGAGCGTGCGGAGCTTATTAAAAACTATCCCGCACTCCCCGATATTACAGGCAAGGACTTGGCAAATGCGCTTAAAACCCACACCGAAAGCCTCGGTATTGAGATGACCGAGGAAATTATTACGGGCGTTTACCCCACGGAGGGCTCGTTCAATTTGCTTGCGGGCAGTAAGAATTACGAGGCTAAGGCGGTTATCCTGTGTCTTGGCGTTGAAACCCAAAAGCCCGTGGACGGTGAGGAACGGCTTTTAGGTCGTGGTGTAAGCTATTGCGCCACTTGCGACGGCTTTTTGTACAAGGGCAAAAAAATTGCCGTTTACTGCACGGACAAGCGTTACGAAAGTGAAATCGAGTTTTTATGCTCGGTTGCCCAAAAGGTCTACGTTATGCCACTGTATAAGGGCTACGAAATAAAAGCTGAAAACGCCGAAATTATTTTGAAGGCTCCCACTAAGTTTATCGGCGAAAACAGACTTTCCGCCGTGGAGTATTCGGGCGGCAAAGTGGAAGTCGACGGCGTGTTCGTGCTGAAAAGCGCGTTTTCACCCACGACCTTGGTACACGGGCTAAAAGTCGGGGACGGGCATATCTTAGTAAACCGCAAAATGGAAACCAATATCAAAGGTCTGTACGCCGCGGGCGACTGCACTGGCAGACCGTATCAGTATATAAAGGCTGCGGGTGAAGGCAACGTTGCCGCCCACTCGGCTATCGAATATTTAAGCGAAAAATAGTTTTTAAGCGCGGCACAAAGCAAACCGCGCTTTTATTTTTAAGAAGTACTTGAAATTAAAGGCTTTTCGTGTTAGAATTGTAATAAAATATTACAAATGAATTTTTAAGGGGTAAAATTTATGCTTGCTACTTGGTTTTTGCCGGAAGACTTATACTGGCTTGAATGTATTATAAGAATATTGCTTGCAACAGCTTTGGGCTTTGCGCTCGGTGTAGAACGCCAGCTTCGCCTTAAAGTGGCGGGTATTCGAACTCACGTAGTGGTTGCTGCAGGTGCTGCGCTTTTCACCGTCGTATCGTTTGGTTTCAGTAAACTTTCCGGCGGCGACCCCGCCCGTATCGCGGCGCAGATAGTTACGGGCATAGGCTTCCTCGGCGCGGGTATGATTATGCACAAGGAAACCGCCGTTTTAGGTCTTACTTCGGCTGCGGGCATTTGGCTTACCGCGGCAATTGCAATGGCAGCCGGTGCCGGTATGTACTACGTTGCAATCGGCGCTACAATATTAATAGTTTTAATACAGCTTTTCTTGCACTTGCCCCTTCGTCTTTTCCAAGACAAGCATTATAACGAAATAAAGATTACCTTCAAAAGCGACGCGCCCGATTGTCCTACGATAATTAAAAAACTTTTCGATATAACGAACTTTACGGAATTTAAAGCCACGCGTGTTGAAGACGATATTATTTATATGGCAGTAATACACACAAGGAAGCAAGTAAACGCAGAGTATATCCTCAGCGTATTAAAAGATTATCCATTCGTTATCTCGCTTGAAAAGTTGGAAAGCGACCGTTAAACTTCGAGGCTACTATGAAATTCACCGAACTTACTATACGTACCACTACCGAAGGTAGTGAGCTTATCGCCGATATTTTATGGCGGTACACTAACTACGGTGTGGCGATATCCGACGTTAAGGACGTAATTGCCCTTCAACAGAACAAGGTTTTATATTGGGATTACATCGACGAAAACCTTTTAAACGAGCGGCAGGACGTTCTCGTAAAAGCCTTCGTGCCTAACGACGAAACGGCAACCACCTTGCCTAAAATCCGCGAAGATTTGGAAGAGCTTTCTTCAAACTGCGCGGGCTTTACTAAGCTCGGTTCGCTTGAAACTACCTTGCGTGAGGTGGAAGGCGACGATTGGATAGAGATTTGGAAAACTCATTTCCGCCCTTTACATATCGGTGAAAAAATCGTCGTATGCCCCGAGTGGATAGCTTACGACAAAAAACCATTTGAAGAAGTGGTGAAGCTGGACAGCAATATGGCTTTCGGCACGGGCGAGCACGAAACCACGGCTATGTGCCTAAAACTGCTACAAGAATATTTAACGCCTTCAAGCGTCTGTATCGACGTGGGCTGCGGAAGCGGCATTCTGGGCATTTCCGCAATCAAGCTCGGCGCAAAGTACGCGTATTTGACCGACATTGACTACGTCGCCGTCGAAAGCGCAAAGCACAATTCCGAGATAAACGGGGTGGCTGATAAGGTTACCGTAGCACATTCCAACCTTTTGGATAACGCCGAAATCAAGGGCGATATTATGCTTGCAAACATCACGGCGGAGATTCTGTGCGGGCTTGCGCCGTCTATCCCCAAAAACCTCAAAGCGGGCGGAACGCTTATTTTAAGCGGCATTATAGATAGCCGCCTTGAAATGGTTATCACCGCATTCACGGCGCAAGGGCTGAAATTGGAAAAGACTTTAAAAGAGGGCGAGTGGCTTGCCCTATCGTTTAAATTATGAGTGCGCATAAAAGATTTTTTATCGAAAAACTTAAAGGAAGCGAAACGGAAGTTTATTTAGAAGGCGAAGAATTCGTTCACGCAAAAACCGTGTTAAGGGTAGAAGAAGGGACGGAAATCGTGCTTTTGGACGGCAGCGGAAAGGAATATTCCGCGATAGTCGCAAAAATCGAAAAACACCGTTTGTTGGCACATATTACGGGGGCAATCGAGGGTGAAAGGGAACCCAAGACCCCCATTTATTTACTTTGCGGAGCCTTAAAAGGGGACAAGACCGAGCTTATCGTTCAAAAGGCGACGGAGCTTGGTGTTGCCAAAATTGGCGTGTTTTCTTCCGAATACTGCTCGGCTTATATGAACGACAATAAATTGGAGCGGCTTAGAAAAGTTGGCCGTGAGGCGGCTAAACAATGCCAACGCTCTTGCGCACCGGAGATAGAGTATTTCGGCGATTTTGACAGTGCGCTGAATTCCGCGGGCGATTATGCAAACAAGCTGTTTGCTTGTGAGTTTTTAGAAAGCTCGAGCGGCGGGGACTTGTCGCATTTGTCGGGTTCTACCGCCGTCGTGGTGGGCAGTGAGGGCGGCTTTTCGCATAATGAATACGAACGCGCCCAAACCCTCGGTTTTACGGGAATTTCGCTCGGTAAAAGAATTTTACGCGCCGAAACAGCGGCAATTACCGTCTGCGCGCTTATTGCGTTCGCTTTGGGTGAGCTGAAATGAAGGCGGTAGTCTTTACTTTGGGCTGTAAGGTCAACGAAGTTGAAAGCGCCTCTATCATGGCAACGCTTGAAAAGTTCGGCTGGGAAGTTTCGGACAAGCTGTCCTATGCCGACGTTTTCGTTCTGAACACTTGCGCCGTAACGAGGGAGGCGGAAAAGAAGAGCCGTCAGCTCGTTGCCCGCGCAAGAAAGTTTAATCCTAACGCGCAAATCTTCGTTTGCGGCTGCGCTTCCGAAAAGGATAAAAAGGCGTATGAAGAAAAGGGCGTAACCTTCGTAAGCGGGGCAAGGAATAAGGGCGAAATTATCTCCGCAATAGCAAGCCGCTACGACTGTGAGGATACGGGGCTTTCCTTCCCCAAACAAACGAAAACCCGCGCCTTTATCAAGATACAGGACGGGTGCAATAATTTCTGTTCTTACTGTATAATCCCCTACCTTCGCGGAAGGGAAAAATCACGTAAAGTCGAGGATATATTGGGGGAAATCGCAAAAACCGACTGCCCCGAAGTAGTTTTAAACGGTATAAATATTTCTTCCTACGGATACGAAAATACAACCCTCTGTGACCTTATCCGTGCGCTTAAAGATATTGATAAGCGCGTACGACTCGGCTCGCTGGAATGCAATATAATTACCGAAGAATTTTTAACCGCGCTTAAAGGTCTTAAAGACTTTGCACCTCAATTCCACCTGTCTTTACAAAGTGGTTCTTCCACCGTGTTAAAGGCAATGAACAGGCACTACACACGCGAAGAGTATATTGAAAAGTGTAAGCTTATCTATAAATATTTCCCCGATGCGGCAATAACCACCGATATTATCGCGGGGTTCGCAACCGAAACGGAAGAAGATTTTTTAAAAAGTCTTTCCATAATCGAAGAGGTAGGCTTTGCACGTGTGCATGCGTTCGCCTTTTCACCGCGTGAAGGAACGGTGGCGTATAAACTGAAGGACCTGCCGCCCGATATAAAAAGCGAGCGACTTCATAGGCTTTTGGTAGCGGGCGAGGAAGCGTCCACAAAGTATATAAAAGACTTTTTAAACAAGCCTTTAAGCTTTATTGCTGAGGAGTACTCGGAAGGCTTCACAACGGGATACACCCCCAACTATATTAAAGTTTACGCACCTTTGCGCCTTGAATGCGGCAAAAAATACGGCGTTGAGCTAACTGAAATCTTTAAGGACGGCGCATATGCAAAACTCATTACACAGTGATGAAAAACCTAAAAATAAGCGCGTCAAAGAAAAGCTGAAATATTTCTTCAAGGAAACCTTCCGCCCTCACACTAAGGAGGAATACGCCGAAGTTTTTACGCGTGGGCTTGGCAATAATTGCAGTGATAGTGTTGCAAGAAAGCTGCCTTGGCTTTATATCCGTGTGTTTGCGCTGAATTTGATTTTATTTGCAATAATTGCGTTTTCGTTTAGGCTTGCAAGATTTTCGGCAGATTACCTAACTGCGATAGTTATGGGCGGACTTTTATTCAATATTCCGCTTTTCATATTTTTCTTCGAGCTTTATCCCAAGCGCGATTTAAGTCTTTTGAAGCTTGTTGCCGTACTTTTGATAGGCGGCGTACTTTCAACGGTAATTATCACGCTCGGGTATGAGTACATTTACAGCACCTCGAACGAGCCGAACGCGTGGATTTCCACGCTTTGGGTGGGCTTCTGGGAAGAGTTTATAAAGGGTGCTGTTGCAATTGCGGCAATATTCATTCTCGGCAAAAAGAACCCGCCTTACTGCTTTTTAATAGGCTTTGCCGTGGGGACGGGCTTTTCGCTTACGGAAGATTTTGGATATAATTATTCCATGTCGTACTCTTACGGAATAGTGTTAACTTCGGTAGGGCGCGGGCTTTCGTGCGTGTGCTCGCACGCACCGTGGACGGCTATGATTAGCTGGGCTTTCGCTAAATTCAAAAAGCCGTTTATTAACTTCCGTTTTTACTTAATAGTTATTTTAATGATGGCTTTGCACTACTTTGCCGACGTGCCGTTTTTTGACGATAACCTCAACATATTACGGGGTCTAACGGTTGGTTGGGCTATTGAAGCAGTAGTAGTTGCCGCGATTTTTACGGCGGTTTTCTTCGCACTGAAAAGCTGTTTTAAAGAGCTGTACGCCGAAGGCAAACCCGAAATTTATCATCCCGAGCCGATTACTAAAACTGCAAAAATTTCGCATACCGCAAATATAACTGCCGTGCTTTGCGGCGTGGCGTTAAGCGTGTTTGCCCTTGCGGGCTACTGCATTAAGGTCGGTGACGTAGCCGTATGTGACAAAATTTACGACGATAACGAATTTATAGAATATATGCAAGACGGCTTGCCTTTGCACGCTGACTTGAATCGTGAATTTGATCCCGAGGGCGAAATTTATTCCGAATTCATTTCCGAAGGCAAACGCCTTGGTGCGACGCAGAAAGTCGTTGAGGGCGACGGCGAGTATTTTTACGTTTACTACTTTGACGAGCAAGATTTGCCGCACCTTCAAAGCGTGGGGGCAAAAGTAGACGACAGACTGTGCTATTTAAGTCAAGTTATAATTTACGAGGGTTATTATTTTAATTACTACGGCTATCCGTCGAATTATCGTCCCGTTGACGACAGTTCGTGGGACGTTGGCGACGACGGGGAGGAACCGCCCACAGAACCTGAAGACCCGGAAGAACCCGACCAGCCGCCCGAGGAAGAACCGAAACCTGTAAAAGTTGTCAGCTTTTTTAACGTCAAATCATTAAATCACGGCTATTCAATTGAAGAAGGCTGCTACGTAATTTATACCGGTGAAACCGAATTTCAAGGGCTTGGAGCAATAATTGCTCTGTCCGTGCTGGCGGGTGCAACTTTAATAGGCGGAAGCGCGGCGTTCATCACTTTAAAAATTAAAGCAAGGAGAAATAAAGATGCTTGATAAAGACTGTATATTCTGTAAAATCATAAGGGGTGAAATTCCTTCTTCTAAGGTGTACGAGGACGAGAAGATGCTTGTGTTTAAGGATATTGAACCCAAGGCAAAGGTGCACCTTCTGGCAATACCTAAAAACCATTTTAAACTGCTTGCCGAAATGGACGAAGGCGGTGCGGAAGATTTAAAATATATTTTAAAAAAGATACCCCGAATTGCAAAAGAAAACGGGCTTGAAAACGGCTATCGCCTTGTAATTAATCAAGGTGACGACGCGGGTCAAACGGTGTTCCATTTGCATATTCATATCCTTGGCGGTGAAACGCTCGGTTGGTGATAGACCCCCACATATACTTGAAATAACGCAATTTTTAAAGGCGGCGGAGAATTTTCTCCGCCGCCTTTTAGGTTTCTTCTAAAATTTTTCTTGCCGCCGCTTTCACACGCTCTTTAAGCTCTAAGGGGGCTTCTACTTTTACCGCGCCGCCACAGCTTAAAATTTTGTTTATAAGCACGCCGTCGTTCGGCAAAGTCATCGTCGCAACGAAGCCGTCACCACGCGGCTCTATGTTGTCTATACCGAGCCAATCTTCGGCGTCGGCAAGAGAGTTTTTTTCGATAGCAAAAGTTACTTCGATAAGCTCGTCACTCCGATAGTAGAAATTTAAGTAAATATCGTCGCGGGTGAACTCTTTTTTTGTAAAGGTTTTGCCTGTAAAGGTTGCCGACTTTATTCTGCCTATTTTAAACGTTCTGAATTCTTGCTTGGTGTGACAGAACGCCCAAACGTACCAGATATTTTGTTTAAGTATCAAAACGTGCGGGTCAATAACGCGCTTGCTGTGCTCGCCCTCACGCGAGATGTAGTCGATAAGTAGGCTCTTGTTTTCTTCAACGGCTTGCTCGCAAACTCTCATTTTTTCCGAGAATTTGATATTGTCGCCCCAAGTGCCGCCGTCGACTATTATATTGCCGCAGACCGATAGCTGAAGCTTTTCGTTCTTTTGTCTGCTTTCAAGCTTTTCTCTTGCGGAAATCAAGCTTTCATCCGATATTTGTGAAGCCATGGCGTTGAGGGCGTTGATGGTGGAGGCGTATTCCTCACGCGTGAAGTAGCCCGTGGGCAGGCGGAAGGTGTCGGCAATGGTTATCCCGCCGTAACGGCCCCGCGCAATGTCTATGGGCACGCCGCACACGATAAGCTCCTCTATGTAGCGATACACGCTTCTTACCGATACCTCGTAACGGCGCGCAATTTCGGTTGCGGTAACCTTTCGCTTTTGGAGTAATAGCATTAAAATTTTCAGCATTACGTTGTACTTCATAGTTATATAACCTCCCCCTTGGGCATAATATAAACCGATAAAATAAAAAATCAGTTAAATTATTAAAAAAATTTTATCATATATGACAATATCTGTCAAGTATAATCGGTAAAATGTAGCTTGTAAATAAGTTAAGCGGCAAAAACGCGCCGAAAACTTTTGTAACGAGGCATTGTGGAGGAACAAAAAATGAACTTTACGGCATATATTGAAAGACAGAAGGGATTAATAAGGGAGCGCCACGAGGGCGAGCTGTTTCTTTTGGATAAGGGCGAAGTAATTCCTATGTCTGAAAGTGATAAGCTGTTTGCCGAACTTGACAAGGTTAAGGGGCTTAACACCCGCGAAAGAATGTATTTCAGGAGGGTAGTATGATAGAATTTTTTAAGAAGGCTATAAAGCTTGCCGTTGCAAGTACCGCGGCGGTGATAATGATTGCGATATTGTTTTAAAAGAAAAATTATAGCGGCGGCGCAGGATAGGTGCGCCGCCGCTTTCCGTTTGAGATATCGTGTGAACCTTTACTTTACGACCTTTTTCTCGAATAAAGCGATTATGCCGTACATTCCGCCGGCTAAAAGGCAAAGGATAAACGTTGCCGTCATTACAAGGTCAAGCTTAAACACTTGCCCGCCGTAGACGATAAGATACCCTAAGCCCGCCTTAGAAACGATGTATTCGCCCATAATCGAGCCTATCCATGCAAGCCCTACGGCAACCTTCAAGGTATTCATAAGCGCGGGAAGGGAGGCGGGGATAATAAGCTTTCTTAAAGTCGTCATCCGCCCCGCGCCCATTGACTTCATAAGCGTAAGCTTAGTTTTGTCAACCGCGATAAAGCCTGCAAGCATATTCATTATGCAAACGATTATGGATACGAGTACGGTCATAAAAATTATCGAGTCGTAGCCCGTGCCTATCCAGATTATGATTAGCGGGCCCAAGGCTATTTTGGGCAAAGAGTTTAGAACCACTATGTAAGGTTCTACTACTTTCCTTACCGTTTCGCTTGCCCATAAAATAACCGCGACCGCGTATCCCAAAACGACCGCAAGCACGAACCCGACTATCGTTTCCATAAGCGTTATGCCTATGTGGTAAAACAGCGTGCCGTCGGTGTAAAGGCTGGCAATGGTGGTGCACACGCGTGAAGGTGCGCTCGTGATAAACGGGTTGATAACCTTCAACTGTGCGAACAGCTCCCACACGCCCAAAACGGCTACGAGGACGAACACGCGTGACAGGTGAACTATCAGCTTTTTGTTTTTTTCCTTTTTAAGGTACGCAATGTGTTCGGGTGAATAGTTGGGTTTTTCTTTTTTGTTTTTCATAGTCTTAATCCTTTGTTATTTCAAGCATATATGGGGGTCTATCTAAATTCCGAGCTCTTTTCTGAGGACCTCGAAGGTGGAGGCAAACTCTCCGCATTCCCGCCGCGATTTGGGGTTGTTGCCGCCGAAGTCAATCATATGCTGGGCAACCACGGTGGCGGGGCGGGCGGACAGAACGACGACTTTATCCGATAGTGCGATTGCCTCCGAAATGTCGTGCGTAACCAAAAGCGCGGTCTTTTTTTCGCTTTTGATTATCGACTGGACGTCGTCGCAAACTTCAAGCCTCGTCTGATAGTCAAGCGCGGAAAAGGGCTCGTCAAGAAGAAGAATTTCGGGCTCTGCCGAAAGGGTTCTAATAAGTGCAACCCTCTGCCTCATACCGCCTGAAAGCTGTGAGGGCGTTTTCTTCAAGAAGTCTTTAAGCCCGTACTTTACGGCAAGCTCCACGGCGCGTTCGCGCTTTTCGGGCGTGTTGCGCTTTTTAACCTCCAAGGGTAGGAAAATGTTCTGCTCAACCGTGCGCCAGGGGAACAAGGCGTCGCGTTGCAGCATATAGCCGCACTCGCCGTTGCCGCGTATAACTTCGCCCGCAGACGGGGCTAAAAGCCCCGCCGCAAGCGAAAGTATCGTCGTTTTGCCGCACCCCGAGGGCCCGATGACCGACACGAACTGTCCGTCCTCAACGGTGAAGCTCAAATCTTTAACCGCCGTCGTTTCGCCCTCTTTGGTATGGTAGGTGTAATAAATATTTCTAAATTCAAGCATCGTTATTTAGCGTAAACTTCCGTGTAGATTTTGTTCGCCGTTTCGGTTAAAACCAAGTCGGAGAAATTCACCCTTTGGGAAAGCTCCCCGGCGCTTTCGATTATGTCCTGCAAACGGTTGAAGCCGCTCTCTTTCATAGCCATATTCTTAACCCAACTGTCTATGCCCTTATAGCTGTCAAGCGAGGTTTTAACGCTGTCAACGCTCGTGTTCGGGAAGTAGCCTACGATTTTTTCCGCAACCGTCAAGCTGTCGTTTTCATAGATGTATTTGGTCGCTTTCGTTACTGCGCGAAGCAAAGCTTCGATTTTGTCGCCGTTCTTATCGATATAGCTCTGTTTTGCAATATAGCAGGTGTAGGGAATTTCGCCCGCAAGCGCACCGACCGAGCCTACCACGTAGCCGCTGCCCGCCTTTTCGTAGTCGGAAGCCACGGGCTCGAACATGGTGCAGTAGTCTGCGGTGCCGCCTTGGAAGGACGAGGTCATAAAGTTGAAGTCGATGTTGGTAATATAGTTGGGCTTAACGCCGAGCTCTTTCATTACGTACTGGAAGGTCATCATGGGAACACCGCCCGGTCTGCCCGCCAAAACGTCCTTGCCGTCAAGGCTGTGCCAGTCGAAGTCGGGCTCGCTCGTTCTTCCTACGAGGAAGCTTCCGTCGCGGTTCGTCATCTGACCGAAGACTTTGGGGGCGTCCTCGTCCCCGCCGATATAAGTATAAATAGCCGCTTCGGGTCCGCAGAAGCCTATATCCGCCGCACCCGAAAGCACCGCCGCCATAGTGTTGTTAGCGCCGCCGCCGTTTTCAAGCTCGATAGTGTAACCTTCGTCTTCAAAGTACCCCAAAGCGTCCGCAAGATACATGGGCGCGTAGAATACCGAGTGGGTAACTTCGTTAATTTTGATTACGCTGTCGTTGCCTTTACAGCCCGTAACGGCAAACGGAAGGGCAATAGATATGCACGCTGCAAGTATGCAGCTTAAAAATTTCTTTTTCAATTTGAAAATTTTACTCCTTAAAAATTTGATAATACATTCTATGCGTCGCCCGTTTGCGTTTGACAACTAAACTAATATGTTCTATAATAGAAAAGATAATTAAAGCGTAGGTGCGTATTTTATGATGGAGAAAACTTACAACCCGAAAGAATTCGAGGATAGACTGTATAAAGAATGGGAGGACGGCGACTGCTTCAAGGCGGTCAGGGACGATAGCAAAGTGCCCTTTACCGTTATGATGCCGCCCCCTAATATTACGGGTCAGCTTCATATGGGGCACGCCATGGACGAAACCTTGCAGGACACCATCGTCCGCTTCAAGCGTATGCAGGGCTATTGCACGCTGTGGCTTCCCGGTACCGACCACGCCTCTATTGCAACCGAGGTCAAGGTTGTCGAACAAGTCAAAAAAGAGGGTCTGTCAAAGGAAAGCTTGGGCAGAGAAGGCTTTTTACAGCGCGTCTGGCAGTGGACGGATAAGTACAACGCGAGGATAGTTCAACAGCTTAAAAAGCTCGGCTCCTCGTGCGACTGGTCGCGCCTTACCTTCACCATGGACGAAAAGTGCTCCAAGGCGGTAAGGGAGGTGTTCGTAAACCTCTACGACAAAAAGCTCATTTACAAGGGTAGCAGAATTATCAACTGGTGCCCCTGCTGTAAAACGGGGATTTCTGACGTCGAAGTGGAATACGCGGAAGAGAACGGCAACTTCTGGCACATAAATTACCCCGTAGAGGGTGAGGATATCTGCCTCGAAGTGGCAACCACCCGCCCCGAAACTATGTTCGGCGATACCGCCGTTGCGGTGAACCCCAAGGACAAACGCTATAAGCACCTTATCGGCAAGAACGTAATTTTGCCCGTAGTCGGTAAAGCCATTCCAATCGTCGGCGACGAACACGCGGATATGGAAAAGGGCACCGGATGCGTTAAAATAACGCCCGCGCACGACCCGAACGACTTCGAGGTAGGTTTAAGACACAATCTGCCCGTCGTCCGCGTTATGAACGACGACGGTACCATGAACGAGCTTGCCGGCAAATACGCGGGTCTTGACAGATACGAGTGCAGAAAACAGCTCGTTGAAGAATTAAAGGCGAGCGGCGCGCTCGTCAAGGTTGAACCGCACGCCCACAACGTCGGGCACTGCTACCGCTGCAACACCACGATAGAGCCTATCGTTTCAAAGCAGTGGTTCGTTAAAATGGAAAAGCTTGCCCGCCCCGCAATCGACGCGGTTACGGACAAGAAGGTTACCTTCGTTCCCGAAAGGTTCGCAAAAATTTATTACAACTGGATGGAGAACGTCAAGGATTGGTGTATTTCCCGTCAGCTTTGGTGGGGGCACCGTATACCCGTCTGGCACTGTGAGGACTGCGGCAAAGAAATTTGCGTTAAGGACGACCCCAAGGCTTGCCCCGACTGCGGCAGCAAGCGTTTAACTCAGGAAGAGGACGTTTTAGACACTTGGTTCTCGTCGGCGCTGTGGCCCTTCTCAACGCTGGGCTTCCCCGACGACACTTCCGATTTGGAATACTTCTACCCCGGCGACGTTTTGGTTACGGGCTACGATATAATTTTCTTCTGGGTTGCCAGAATGATTTTCTCGGGACTTGAGCATATGCGCAAGGTTCCCTTCCGCGACGTGCTTATCCACGGGCTCGTCCGCGACGAGAAGGGTAGGAAGATGTCCAAATCCTTGGGCAACGGCGTCGACCCCCTCGAAGTTATCGACAAATACGGCGCGGACAGCTTGCGCTTCTCGCTGTTACAGGGCGTTGCGCCCGGCAACGACACTCGCTATTCTGACGCGAAGGTCGAGGCGTGCCGCAACTTTATGAACAAAATCTGGAACGCAAGCCGTTTCGTCATTATGAGTGCGGAGGGCGCAAAGGTTAAGCCCTTGGAGGAAGTTAAGCTTTCCCACGCGGATAAGTGGATAATTTCCCGCTTGCAGTCGGCTATACGCGACGTAACGCTAACCTTGAACAAGTTCGAGTTCGGCGTTGCTTGCCAAATTATGTACGACTTCACGTGGTCGGACTTCTGCGACTGGTATATCGAGCTCGTCAAGCCCGCATTAAAGTCGGACGACGAGGCAAAGCGCGACGGCGCGTTGTCAGTTCTCGTATTCGTTTTGGAAAATGCGTTAAAGCTTTTGCACCCGTTCATTCCGTTCATTACGGACGAAATCTACCGTAACCTTCCGAACACCGAAGGCACTATTATGACTAAGGAATTCCCCCGCTATAACGCAAAGCGCGCCTACAAGAAGGACGCGGCGGCGTTCGAGGGGATAAAGGAAATTATAACGGCGGTGCGTGCGGCAAAAACCGAGCTTGACTGCCCGCCTTCGCGCAAGGTCAGCCTTTATATCGTTACCGAAAGCAAGCGGCTTATTTCCGCAAACCAAGAC
>CAMWQS010000027.1 GCA_947176485.1 uncultured Clostridia bacterium
GCGTGGGCGGTTGCTATCTGCAATTTGGTTCTTCGGTTGTGCCCGCGGGAGATATTTTTTCCGTCGCACACTCCCACTGCGCCTAAGGGGACTGCGCCTTCTTCAAGACCTTTTTGCGCGCATTTGAGCGCGGCTTTCATAAATTTATTTGCCATAGTTTTCAAAAAATATTTTTAAAAGTTTGTAACATTTTTTTAATTTTTTAAGTTCGGTTATGGGATGCGAAAGCTCGTCGGAGCCGCACTCTATCGTGTAGGCGGGTATTTTGAGCTTTTGTATGCACCAGTCCTTATAGCCGCCCGCCGAGCCGTAGATGCGCTTGACCTTATAGCCCGTAACCGCGTTTATTATATTTGCGCCGCGGATATCGCCCCTGCCGCCGTATTCCCAATAAATTTCTTCACCCTTGGTGTGAAAGCTGAGGGTTACGAACGGGCGGACTTTTTCGGTGAAATCACGGAGGGCTATGGTTTCGGGTTCGGAAAAAGAATAATCGCCTATGCAGTTTTCACCGCCGCGGACGCGGGTGTTTAACCTGCCGCTGCCCCAGTCGGCGTCGAAATTGCAGTTTAAGTCCACACCTCTGCCGTTGGCTTTCCACAGCGGGAAAGTCGTTTCGGACAGAACTGCGCCGTCAGGGTTAAGAAGGGGAATTATCCAACCGCCGCCGCTTTTTAAGCCTTTTTTAATATGCTTTAAGGCAAGGCGTGCCGTTATCCATTCACGGGCGTGGACGGCGTAGACGGCAATGAACTGTCTGCCAGTTTCCGCGCCGATATGCATGGCGTAAAGTTCTTTGCCGGCGCACGAATAACCTATTACGCATTTTTTGAATTGATAGTCTTTGTAGAACTTTGAAACTTCATCGTATATCACAACATTAAAGTATGATATTGCGTGAAATTTGATTACTTACGCACAAGCCAGTTAAACCGCAACGCCGCAGTGCGCCCCTACGCGATTTTGATTACTTATGATAGGTTGAACCGCTGTTAATCATAAAGGCGCGGTAGATTTGTTCACATAAAATTACGCGCATTAACTGGTGCGGGAAGGTCATATCCGAGAAAGAAAGCTTGAAGTCCGCCTCCCTTTTAACGGCGTCCGAAAGCCCGCACGACGAGCCGATTATAAAGGTTATCTCCTCGCCCTTGTCGCATAGGGTTTTTATACGCTTTGCCAAGTCCTCGCTTGAAAGCTTATCACCCTCTACGCACAGCGCGATAATATAGCCTTTTGCGGCGCGCAATATGCCTTGGGCTTCTTCCTGCAAGTCCTTGCCTTCGGCAATTTCCTTGACCTCTACCTTTGCAAAGCGGGAAAGGCGTTTTAAATATTCGGTTACGGCGTTGCGGTAAAAATCTTCTTTTATTTTACCGACGCAAACTATATTGATTTTTTGCATACTTTACCTAATAAAAAAGGATAAAATCCACATTAAGCCCATTATTGCTATGCCGACGGAACCGTATACGAAGAAGGCTTGGACGGAGCCTTTTGTGCATTTTATAAGCGGCTTTTTATCGAGAATAAGCCAAACCATTCCGCCCACGAAGCTGACTGCGGCAGTTACTATTAAAGCGATTTGACCGCCCGTGGAAACTATAAGGTTGCCCGCCCCGTCCAAAAGTCCGCAAGCGGCGAATATAATTATGATTGCGTTATTGATAAAGTGCATTAATACCGACGGCAAAATGGAGCCGGCGCGTATTGCGATAAACGCGAAGGTGCAGCCCGCAAGGAACTGATAAACCGTTTGCTCCGCCGAGGCGTGGAAAAGCGAGAACGCAAAGCCGACTATAAACACCGTGCGGACGGTACCGACGCCCTCTTCACAAGTGTTTAATATGACGCCGCGGAAAAGTCCCTCTTCAAAGATAGCGGGCATAACGGCGATTACCAAAAGCGCGGGAACCACGAGCCCGCCCGAAAGGTTCGGAAGATAAGCGTCCATTTCCTTAGGCTTATAGCCCAAGAGCTTTAAAAACTCGGTAACGCCCGTATCTATCCAGCTTACCGAAAAGATAAGCCCGAAAATTAATAGCAGAGCTATTAAAAAGTATTTGGGGTGGCACTTTACGGGGTACGCCTTGGAGGCGGGGAATTTTTTGTATTTTAAAGTTATTGCCATTGCCGCCGACATTGCGATGGGTGCGGCAAGGTAATTTAAATAGAGGTACGCGTCGGTTTTCGGTTCGATGCCTGCAACCGTTATAATCACGCTTACTAACAGTCCGACGAAAACGTACAAAATGGCGGCAAGACTTAAAGCAAACCCGCCGATATGGGAATTGTGTTTTGAAAAGAGATTTCCGCCGTTCATACCTTAATTATACCTTAAAAAAATTTTTAAGTAAATTAATTATTTACTTTTAACGCAAATTGTTGTAAAATTCAAGTATGCGGAAGATTAATACCTCTGTTATTGAGGAAACTGTTTACAATATGGCTTTGCATGCGGGCGTAAGCATCACCCCCGCTTGCCTTGACGCAATGAATTTTGCTTGCGAGGTTGAGGGCAGCGATGCGGCGCGGTTCGCCTTGGAAACGCTTATTGACAACGCGCACGTTGCAAGTACCGAAAATTTGCCCGTGTGTCAGGATACGGGGCTTGCGGTGGTTATCCTCGAAATAGGGCAAGAAGTTTTTCTTGAAGGCAAGGCTTTGAAGGATGCCGTGAATAACGGTGTGCGCCGTGCGTATGCCGACGGGTATTTCAGAAAGTCGGTATGCGACCCTATAACGCGTAAAAACACTGGCGACAACACCCCCGCCGTTATCCATACCGAGGTAGTCGAAGGCGATAAGGTAAGTATAACTTACCTTCCCAAGGGGTTCGGCAGCGAGAATATGTCCCGCCTATATATGCTTAAACCCGCGCAAGGCGTTGAAGGAATTATTGACGCGATAGTCGAAACAGTGAAGCTTGCGGGGTCAAGACCGTGCCCTCCCGTTTTCGTCGGCGTGGGAATCGGCGGGTCGTTCGATACCTGCGCATTCCTTGCAAAGAAGGCTTTGACACGCGAGGTGGGCACCTACAACCCGCGTGAAGATATAGCCGAAATCGAGAGAGAGGCTTTGCGCAAAATTAACGCTTTGAATATAGGTTGCCAAGGGTTCCACGGCGACACGACGGCTTTGGGCGTTGCGTGCGAATGGGCGCACACGCATATTGCGGGTTTGCCCGTGGCAGTGAATATTCAGTGCCACTGCGTGCGCTTAGAGAAGGAGGTTTTATGAAAAAACTGACTTTGCCCCTTACGAAAGACGCCGTAAAAGAGTTGCGTGCGGGCGAAAGCGTGAGTATTACGGGCGTCGTTTTGACAGCGCGGGACTGTGCGCATAAAAGACTTATAAGTCTTTTGAATGAAAAAAAGCCCTTACCGTTTGAGATAAAGGACGCAGTTATTTACTATGCTGGACCTTGCCCCGCCAAGCCCGACAAGGTTTCGGGAAGCTGCGGACCGACCACCTCGGCGAGGATGGAAGGCTTTGCCCCTACCCTACTCGATTTGGGGTTGGGTGCGATTATAGGCAAAGGCGAAATGAACGTGGAAACGCGAGAGGCGTTGAAAAGAAACACCGCCGTGTACTTTGCGGCAATAGGCGGCGCGGGGGCTTTGTACGGGCTTTCGATAAAGTCTTCAAAATGCGTTGCTTTTGACGATTTAATGTCGGAGGCGGTTTATAGGCTTGAAGTTGAGGACTTCCCTGCAATAGTTGCGTACGACTGCTACGGCGGAAGCATATACTAATTGATTAAAATCGGTTGACTTTAAGTTTATTTAAGTTTATAATTTTGTTAGTTTTAAAGGCAACGACTGGGACAGACGCTTTATAAAACCCTTTTCAGAGAGAGAAATCCGAAAACGGCTGAAAGATTTCTTATCGGGTTAAAGCGGTATTCACCCACGAGCCGACGGGCGAAAAGCAATGCTTACAGTATTACTTAGTAGTCTGCTCCGCTACCCCTTGCGTAAAAGGTTAATTAAGGCGGCTTATGCCGTGAATTCGGGTGGTACCGCGAAGAAAATTTCGCCCCGTGCTTTCGTGCACGGGGTTTTTATATTTTTGGAGGCAATATGCAAGACAAAATTAACGAGATTGAAAAGAGCATTGACGAGGCTGTAAAAGACGTACAGTCTTCAAAGACCTTGCAAGAGATAAAGATGCGCTTTTTGGGTAAGACGGGTGAGATTTCTTCATTAATGAAGAACATGCGCGACGTGCCGCCCGAACAGCGACCTTCTATCGGCAAGCTTTTGAACGCTTTGCGCGTTTGGACGGAAGAAAGGTTTGACGCGATAGAAAAGAAAATTAAAGAGTTCGAGCTGAAAAAGAAGTACTCAGACGAGAAAATCGACGTTACCTTGCCCGGAAAGGTTAGCGAGGACGGAGCTTATCACCCCAACACGCTTATAAGGCGCGAGCTTATTTCTATATTTGCGGGAATGGGGTTCGAAGTGTTCGAGGGACCGGAAATAGAAAACGACTATTACAACTTTACCGCCCTCAACACTCCCGCAGACCACCCCGCAAGGGATATGCAGGATACCTTCTACCTTTCAAACGATTTACTGCTCCGGACGCAGACCTCTGCGGGTCAGATACGCGTTATGGAAAACAAGAAGCCTCCTATTAAAATTCTTTCGCCCGGAAAGGTTTTCAGAAGTGACGACGACGCGACCCACTCCCCTATGTTCTCACAGATGGAAGGGCTCGTGGTTGACAAGGGCATTACCCTTTGCGACCTTAAAGGTATGCTTGACGAGTTTGCAAGAAAGATTTTCGGCGCGGGCGTTAAGACGAGACTTCGCCCCTCTTACTTCCCTTTCACCGAGCCGTCGGTTGAGGTTGACGTAAGCTGTTTCGAGTGCGGCGGATGCGGTTGCAGACTTTGCAAGGGCACGGGCTGGATAGAGGTTTTGGGTGCTGGAATGGTTAACAGACACGTTTTAGAGGGATGCGGAATAGACCCCGACGTTTATAGCGGGTTTGCGTTCGGTATGGGCATCGAGAGAATTGCGATGCTTAAATACGGCATTAACAATATGAAGCTCCTCTTTGAGGGTGATACGAGATTTTTGAAACAGTTCAAGGCGTGAGGTATAGAAAATGAAAGCACCTTTAAGTTGGCTTAAAGCCTACGTTGATATAGACGTTACCGCGGAAGAATTACAGGCAAAGCTGTTTTCCTGCGGGTTTGAAGTTGAAGAATTAATTGAAGTCGGCAAGGATATTTCGGGCGTCGTAGTCGGTGAAGTTATCGAGTGCGAGCCCGTTGAAGGCACGCACCTGCACGTTTGCAAGGTTGACTGCGGCGATAAGGGAATATTCCAGATTTGCTGCGGCGCGGACAACGTTGAAAAGGGAATTAAAGCGCCTTGCGCTTTGGTTGGCGCAACCGTGTACGCGACGGCGAAAGACCACGTTACTATCGAGGGCGTGATGACCATTAAGAAAGGTAAATTGCGTGGGATAGAGTCCGACGGCATGCTTTGCTCTGGCGTGGAGCTTGGGCTGAACGAGGACTTGTACGAGGGCGCGGGATACTGCGGACTTCTGCTTTTGCCGAAGTCTTGCAAGAACGGCGCGGACATAAAACCCATCGTGGGGCTGGACGATTATATCTTTGATATAAGCGTTACGGCAAACCGCCCCGACTGCCAAAGCGTTTACGGCATTGCGCGTGAAGTTGCCGCCGTTTTAAACAAGAAAATTAAAGAACCCGACTGCTCCTACACCACCGTTAAATCGGATAAAAAGGATATCAAAATAACCGACCTTGCACCCGACTTGTGCCCCAGATATATAGGGCATTACGTCAGAGACGTAAAGTGCGCCCCCTCCCCCATGTGGTTGAGGCAAAGGCTTGCGAAGTGCGGACTGCGCTCTATAAGCAATATAGTCGATATTACGAACTATATTCTTTTGGAGCTTGGGCAGCCGATGCACGCATTTGATTTGAGAACGCTTGCGGGGCACGAAGTGAATATCAGGCGCGCAAACGACGGCGAAAAGATAACGACGCTGGACGAGAACGAGTTCGCTTTGACGCACGATAACCTGGTTATCTGCGATAAGGACAAGCCCGTTGCGATTGCGGGCGTTATGGGCGGACTTAACAGCGAAATCGAAAACGACACCACCGAGGTTTTATTCGAGGCGGCGAAGTTCGTGCGCGACAGCGTGAGAAAGACGGCGCGCACCTTGGGACAGCACACGGACAGCTCTGCCTTATTTGAAAAGGGCGTTTACGAGTACACCACCGAGCTTGCGATGGCAAGGGCGTTGCATCTTATACAAGAGTTGAAGTGCGGAACCGTTACCGATTTGCACGTTGACGTTAAGACCGAAAACTCGCATACCGGCGAAAAGGAAATGACGGTAAGCGTAAAGAAAATCAACGCGCTTTTGGGTATCGAAGTGCCCGCAAAGCGTATGGTTGAAATTCTTGAAAATCTGAATTTTAAGGTTACGGTAAAGGGCGACGATATGCATCTTGTCGTGCCCGGATACCGCGAGGATATTGACGGATACCCCGATATTGCGGAAGAAATTATCCGCTTCTACGGATACGACAATATCGAGGGAACCTTCCTCCCCTCCGCTTCCATTACGAACGGCGGCTTTACCGAGGAGCAGAAAGCCGAAAACAAATTAAAGGACGCGCTCGTTTCAAAGGGCTTGTACGAGATTTCGACCTACTCCTTCTATTCGCAGAAAGATTTGGATATGCTGCACTTCGCGCCCGACGCACCCGAGCGCAAGGCGATAAGGATTTTGAACCCCATATCCGAAGATTTATCCATTATGCGGACGACGCTTGCTCCCTCTATGGTGAACGTAATCGTCAGGAATTTAAGGCGCGGAAATATGCTTGGCAAGCTGTTCGAGATAAGCAAGGTTTATCTTGCGGACGAGCTGCCTATAAAAGACTTCCCCGAGGAAAGAGAAAAGATTGCAATAGGTGTTTGGGGCAAGTATAACTTCTTTGATATTAAGGGAATTACCGAAAATATAGCAACTCTTTTGAACACTAAGTTTGAATACGAGGCGGCAACGAAGCCCTTCCTCCACCCCGGAATTACCGCAAAGATTACTTGCGACGGGGCAGAAATCGGTTACGTGGGTATGCTCTCGCCCGAAATTTCGGAAGAGCTTGCGCTGGATAGATTGGTTTACGTTGCCGAGCTTGACTACGATGAATTGAAAAAGCACGCGAAACCGTTCAAGTACGTGCCTATTTCAAAGCACCCCGAAGTCGTGCGCGATTTGGCGTTGACTTGCGACAAGGCGACGCCTTGCGGCGAGATTGAAAAGGAAATTTACGCGGCTTGCAAGTATGTTTCGAACGTGAGCCTTTTCGACGTTTACGAGGGCGAGCAGATTGAAAAGGGCAAAAAGTCAATGGCGTACAAAATTACCTTTACACCCAAGGACGAGCCTATCGAAAACAAGGTTGACGGCTTCGTCAAAAAGATTTTAGGTAATCTGAAATTCAAACTTAATATCACTTTAAGATAATGAAAAGCCCGTTTAAAGCGGGCTTTTCTACACTTTGTGGAGCGTTTTCCACGGATTTGGCGTTGTTTTCTTTCTCTATCAGTCGTAGAATGGCGGTAACGAAAGATTTACGGAGGTCAATTTTGAGCAAACAGACTATGGGCGAATTTTTAGCCCTTTTGAGAAAAGCGAACGGCTTTACGCAACAGGACGTCGCGGACAAACTTAATATTTCAAACAGAACCTTATCCTCTTGGGAAACGGACAGAACCACACCCGACGTTTTACTTCTTCCCGCTATTGCTGATTTATACGGGGTTACGGTTGACGAACTTTTAAGGTGTGAAAGAATTACAGCGGAAAGCAAAAATAAAGAATTTTCCGATAGGGCTAAGAATTCCGCAAGAAAGCACCGTTTGGGTAAGTTTTCGGCAAAGAGCTTGTTGCTTTCATGCTTAGGGAGTTTCGGCGCGGTGCTGATTGCACTTTCGTTTATATTCTGGATGTATGCGGGGTGCCCGACGTGGCTGTTTATTCTTCTTATGGTTTTATCGGCTTGTGATATAGCCGTATGCGGTGTTATTCTTTTTTACCTATATTACAATGCTAAGGTTGCCGAAGGATTGATTTTAAAGGAAGATTATACGGAAGATAGCAAGCCTTACGCACTTGCTTTGAAACGCAAGTCGGCAACGTTCTTTTTACTTTGCGCCCTCCCCTTAGTCTTATTTGCAATTGCAATGATTATTGCAGCGATAATAATTAACCCGTATAATTACGAGATTTTAGGCGTTACGATAAACGTAATTGGCGCATACGTTGCTACGATTTGCACTACCGGCGGGCTTGGTATTGCTTTTTTAATTGCATATTTCATCTATTCTAATATAAATTTCATAAGCCTTGCCAACGAAAAACAAGCTGAAACCCATAAGAACAACGTAAAGCTTTTGGGTAAGACGGTTGGGTTCGGTGCTATACCCGTTGTCGTATTTACGTTGCTTATGGGTGTTTTGAATAGCGTCTTCCCCACAACTTACAGCGCATACTTAGTATCGGACACGCCGGAAGATTTTAAAAGGCAGATGCAGACGCTTGAAATTAAGGAATACTCGGGATTTTATATCGATTGCGGCAAGCCGATTGGTGAATATTATTTAAACTTTCCCGAAGAATACGAACCCGGACTTTACGATTTGGGAAACGGATTCTGCGGGTTATCGAATTACTATGCCGACTCGGAAACTTGGGCAATTCTTTTACTGAAAGAAGAAGGTAACATTCCCGAAAAGAACGAATACGGAGAATATGACGATAGCTATTTTTACGACTCGTTTATCTTGTGCGAAACATATACCGACTTTGGAATTAAATACGTGAACGTGGCTTGTAATTATACGGTATATAACGATAGCGTCTTGGGATTAACCATAGAAACCGAATTAAAAGCAAGGCACTACAGAGGCAAATACGAATTCGGGGCTGAAGACACAATTGACGCAAGTTTGACTTCCTTCTATCTTTTTATCCTTGCAACGGGAGCAAGCGTTATAACTTGTACGGTGATATATTTCAACAAAAGAAAAAAGCAAAGTTACGAATTTTAAAAATACCCCGCGGCGAACGCCGCGGGGCTTTTAATTACGCGTTAAAATGAATAACTGCATTATACACGAAAGCATATTCGTTTATTTGCATTTCGTTCCATTCTGCCTCGGTTCCTTCATAGTAAACGTCTAACAATTTGCTATTTCCAAAGGCATTACGACCAATTGACGTTATCGTTTTGGGAATATTGATTTCAGTCAAATTATTACCACAAAATGCATTAGCACCTATCGAAGTAACCGTTCCGTCTGCCGGAATTTCTGTAGAAGAAAAACCGCATATTAAGGTTTTACTTTTTATATCTACAAGCGCGCCGCCAACTATATTAAAGTTAGAATTGTTTTCAACGTTGACAACTGTGTTTTTACTGAATACAAAAGGGTTGTTGCCTATTGAAACTACACTTTGCGGGATAACTACCTCTTCTAACTGCGGGCAATTTGAAAAAGCATAATCTCCTATCGACAAAAGTCCCTCCGGCAAATTAACTTGTTTTAATTCAGTACAGCTTATAAATCCGCGGGCGGCTAACGCCGTAACGGGCTTGCCGTTATAGCTTTCGGGTATATTTACAAAAGTTACGTTATTTCTTAAAGCAGGTCTAAGATTGACACTATAACTTTCGCCATCATCGTTTAACGTATATTCAAGATACTGTTCGGAAGACGCTAATTCACCGCAAATACTGCATTTTCCGTTTACGAAGTTATGCCCTAAGGCGTAAAGCACTACCGAGTTGGTCTGACCGCATGCTTCGCAAGTTTGTATTATCAACCCGTTATCAATACAGTTAGGTTGTAAGACAAAAACACCGTCATTCCAGCTATGTCCTTCACATTCGGTAAAATTATACTGCACGAAACCACACTTCGTACATTCACGTGAATAACATCCGATTTGCGTGCAAGTACTGTTCAAAATCTCTTCCCAATCATCAAAGCTGTGATTGCACTTTTCAACGGTTACCGTGCCTCCCTCACCTTTTAGCCAGTTTAGAAAGTCGGTTTCCGTGCCGGAATGTCCGTTATCAAGCCATATTTCATATGCGCTTTTGCCCTCGGCACCGTTGCTTCCGCAAGCAGAAAAACACGTTAAACAACTAAATGCACATATCAATGAAAGAATACAGATAATTACTTTTTTCATATACCCCTCTCGCGTAAAAAATAAGAGCGCCCTATTAGGGCGCCCGCATAAAGTACCCTTTTAATTGCGCAAAATTCCCACACACGTAGAAATATAGGTACAACTATGCCGTTGTATCTTAGTGTGTGCATTTTATGGAATTTTGCGCAAAAATATTTTAACACATCTTTCTATCCTTTGCAAGTATTTAGTTTAATTTTTTGGGACGAGTAAGCCGTCGGAGCCGATTAGCGAGGCTTGGAGGTAAGTATCGGGAATTTTGCCTGCGATTACGCTTTCGCATATGAGCACCTCTATAGTCGACGCGAGGTTGGTTGATTTTGAGGGCAAGATAATTGAGATATCGGATACGATTTCAAGGTATAAAGAGTGCTTGGTTTGGTTGATGCCAGCGTCCGTAAACTTGGAAACGAAGCGACACTCTACGTTGGAAATGGGGATAATTTTGATATTTATTTTAGTACCGAAACCAGCCAAAGCTTCTATGCCGGTGAGTGCGCCAACGGGAACTTGAATACCCTCCGCACTCATTTTGGTTAAGTTTTCTTGCGAAAGATACGCCGTGTCCCTTGCTATTCTGTTTATTTTTAGGCTGTCGGTGGTTATCGAGGTTACGTTGCCCGCCTCGTCGCGCTCGATGGCAATCAAATCTTCGTAGCGCATGGTGTCGTTCAAGGTATAATAAATAGCGTCGTTTACGGCGACGGTGGTTATCGAGCGGATAGTTGCCTCGCTTATGGAAATCAGGACACGCGTAACGTTGCGCTGGAAGTACACGAGTACCCCCACCACCAAAAGGCACAGTATTAAAAGCAGTACCTTGAAACGCTTGAATTTTCTGTTGGAACGGAATTTGCGCGCCATACTCTATTGTATGGCGCGCAAATTCCATTTATTAATTGGGTTTTGTGCGTGATTTGAAGATAATTGCCATTATGAATGCGAATACAACGGCGGCGGTTACGCCAGCGCTGGCGGCGGCAAGTGAGCCGGTTATTGCACCGAAGAAGCCCTTTTCCGCCCCCTTTATTGCGCCGTTTGCAAGAAGGTAGCCGAACCCCGAAATGGGAACGGTTGCTCCCGCGCCCGCGAACTCGACGAGGGGCTGGTACACTCCGACCGCAGTCAGCACCACGCCCGCAAGCATAAAGTAAACGAGAATTTTGCCCGCGGTAAGGTCGGTGAAATTAATTATTATCTGCGCGATTAGGCAGATGCTGCCGCCCACTGCAAACGCCTTTAAAAACTGTAAAAATATTGTAAGCATTTCGTTTCCGATATTCATATTACACCTCTAACTGCACGGCGTGGCATATGGCGGGGATACTTTCTCCTTGACCCGAAGATACCGTTGACAAAAGGGCGCCCGTTGCCGCGAACAGAACCCGCTTGTAAAGTCCCGCCTTCATTTTGGTGAGGATATAGGAATTTAGCACGGCTGCCGAGCAACCCGCGCCGCTTCCGCCTTGGAATTCCTTTTCGATAACCTTATAGACTATTTCGCCGCAGTCGACATGCCTTGAAGATATGTCGTAGCCCTTTTCCCAGCACAGGTCTTTGACGATACGGCTGCCGAGCGCGCCTAAGTCGCCCGTTAAAATCATATCGTAATCGGTAGGGTCGGTACCGGTGTCCTTCAGATGCTGCATTATGGTGTCTGCCGCGGCGGGGGCGGTTGTCAATTAAACACCATAGGTTTTCTAAGAAAAAAAGCGGGATTTAACCCGCTTTTATGCAATATCGGATGAGTTTTCTGCGTTTGACACCGTTTGGTGTTGCTCGATATATTCGGATGCGGCAAGGAATGCGTCCTTACACTTTAAGTGGATTTCCACCCCGCCGCCCTCGTGGATATAGATATTTTCAACGAGTTCGACTAATATATCGCGTGTAAGCTCGGTTAGCCCGCCGTACTTTTTGAAGGTTGCAACGAAGGGGTTGCTGCCGTCCACCCCGTTTGCAAAGCTGCGCATTTCTTCCTTTATACGCGCAATTTCTTTTTCGGTGCGTTTGATTGTATTTTCATACCTTTCCTTTAAAGCGAAATACTGTTCGCGACTGATTAAGCCGTTCTTGAAATCGGGGTACAAATCGAGCAAAATCTTTTGCGACTTTTCAAGCTCGTTTTGGTTTGCGGAAAGCTCGGCGGTAAGCCGCTTTGACCTTGCCCCACCCTTTTGCACGCGGTTGATTTTTTCAAGAAGCTTATCGAAGTCGACGGCAAGCTGAATATACTTGTTTAGCGTTGTGAGGACGGCTTCTTCAAGGACCTCCGCACGGATAGCGTGCTTGGTGCAGAGGGTGCTGTGCATTTTACGGTAGGTTGAACAGATATAGTACTCGTAGGTTTTATTGGGTTGTTTGACCGTGCGCTTTTGCATAGCGCGACCGCAGTCGGCACACTTTATAAAGCCCGCAAAGGTTGAAAGGACGCTTTCTTTGGGCGAGGTGCGGGTATCGCGTTTTAATAAGGACTGAACCTTGTCAAAATCCTGCTGTGAAATTATGGGCTTGTGGGTGCCCGTAACCTTTATGCGGTTGGACTTTTCGACTGCCTTGGCGGAGTGTATTTTGTAGCTTATAACCTCGCTTTTCTTTTGTACGAGGTTACCTATATAGACCTCGCTCGTTAGTATTCTTCTTACGGTGGAATCCGTCCACGCGCCGCCGTTTTTGCAGGTTGAACTGCGGCGGCAATTGAGCCCCTTGCCCGCTTTATATGCGGACGGGTTGGGAACGCCGCGCTCGTTTAAAAGCCGAGCTATACCTATTATACTGTAGCCCGATAAAAACTCGCGGAAAATTAAGCGGACGGTTGCGGCGGCATCTTCGTCAACGACGAGCTTGTTGTGGTCGGCTTCGTCCTTTTTATAGCCGTATGCGGCGAAGGAACCGATGAACTTGCCTTGCTTGCGGCGGATATCGAGGGCACTGCGTACCTTCATTGAAATATCACGGCAGTACTCGTCGTTGATAATGTTTTTAAACGGCACTATCACGTTGTTCATCGTGGACGGGTGGGCAAAGCTGTCTATGCCGTCGTTGACGGCGATGAAACGGAGCTTGAAGGTTGGAAAGACGAGCTCTAAATACTTGCCTGCCTCGACGTAGTTTCTGCCGAAACGGGACAAGTCTTTGACGATTACGCAATTTATTTTTTTGCTTGCCGCGTCCGCAATCATACGCTGAAAAGCGGGGCGTTCGAAGTCCGTCCCGCTGTAACCGTCGTCGATATAATATTCCGTTAGGGTTATTTCAGTGTTTTCAGAAACGAAGCGTTCCAAAATTGCTTTTTGCGATGAAACGCTTTCGCTTTCCAATTTGTCGCCGTCCTCCCGTGATAATCTGATATATAGCCCCGCCCTCCACGCCGCTAAGGGCGAAGCGGGTTGAGCTGCTTCCGAGAGATATTTGCTTGTTCTTGACATATGTACGCCTTTTAAAAGGGCGGCACTTTAACGCAATTTTATTTTAAAGGAAACTGTGGAAGGTTGCAATAGAATTACCTAAATCTGCGGGTGGCAATATTTACCAGTGCGTTTTCCACGGCGGGGGCGCCCGCTTTATCCGAGAATACGATTTTGATTGGCGTTGACTTGACGCGGAAGCAGTACGGGTTTTTTACGGTTTTTATAAAACACGAAAGCCGTTCTTGGACGGAGTTGCCCGTGATTTCTACTGTGGAAATATCGATTAGTTCTTTATTGGTCATATTTCGGTTTTTGCCACAACAGGGTCAAATTATACCGAGCATATTAAGATTGTATAATTATTCTATTACTGGTACAAACACAAATCCGGTACCGTATCAAACGCATTATAGTTTAATAAGTATAATCTAATTATAATATCACCTTGACATTTGATTACGATTAGATTATACTTTTAACGTTATGGTTACCACCATTGAAAAGATAAAACGCAGTAAAGCGTTGGATATAATTAAAAAAATAATATCGTCTAAATTTCTGCCTTTTGCTACCGTGGCGGTGCTGCTTCCTTGCTATTACTTGGGCTGGGACGTAGTTGCGATGTATTATATGGGATTGGTTATAATATCAATACTGTTACTGCTTGAAGATATTACACCGCTCATCCCGCAGATTACTTTCGTTAATTTAGTAGTTTCACTTAAAAATACTCCCGCAGACACGATGTTTGCATCCGACTATTATAGTCAAACGGCAGTTTTGGCGCAGATTATCGCGATAGTTGCACTTATGATCTGCGCGTTGATATACAGATTCGTGCTGTGCTGTGTTAAAAAGAAAATGAAGCTTGACCCCGTATTTTACGGGTTGTGCGTTCTCTCCTTCGCGTTTATACTAAACGGACTTTTCAGCGAAAATTATACCCCGAAAAACCTTCTTTTCGGCGTAGTACTGTCTATTTGCTTTTTGTTTATTTACGCTACGATAAAGGGCAATATAAAGATTAATAAAGAAAACTTTGATAAGATAGCTTACGGGTTCGTGGCATTAAGCGTGCTTCTTATTACCGAGCTTATAGTGGCGTACGCGACTACCGAGGACTTATTCTTTAACGGACATATATATAGGGAAAAGCTTATGTTCGGCTGGGGCACTTATAATAATTACGGTTTGCTTATCGTAATGTGCATCCCCCCCGTGCTTTATCTGGCGGGGAAAGAAAAGTGCGGATATCTGTTAACCGGTTATTCCTTATTAGTTTTAGCCGCGACCTTCCTTTGTTGCAGCAGACAAGCTATGATTGGCGCACTTATTATTTACCCTATATGCATTATAATTCTGCTTGTTAAAGGTAAATACCGCATACCGAATATATGTATTGCGGCGGCGGCAGTTGCGGGCGGCATCGTCTTTATATGTATTTTCAGAGAAAAATTCGCAGAATTTTTTAAAACTGTTTTCGAAAACGTGTTCGTAAACGGTGAGATTAACGGAAGCGGCCGTTGGAGATTATGGAAAGACGCGTTGGACTACTTCGGTTCCGCCCCCATATTCGGTTCGGGCTTTTACGTTGAGTACGTTTACACCGGCGCACTCGGGTTCTTCCCCTTAATGTGCCACAATACGGTACTGGAATTAATGGCGGCGTGCGGAATAGTCGGACTTGCCGCATATTTAGCCCACAGAGTGCAGACGGTAATTTCATTCTTTAAAAACGTTACGCTTGAACGCACTTTTATTGCGTTGACGATACTACCTATTCTTCTACTATCACTGTTGGACGTGCATATCTTCGTAATATTCCCCACGTTTATATACAGCTCGCTTTTGGCGGTACTTATAAAATCACAGGATAAGACGCCCGAAGCAGTAACGGTAAACGAAGTTAAAACCGAGTGTACGGACGACAAAGCTGACGAAAAAGAAAGCGACGCTATGAAAGAAGAAAATTAAAAGATATATAAAAAGCGGCTTGCGCAAATG
>CAMWQS010000028.1 GCA_947176485.1 uncultured Clostridia bacterium
AAACCAAGAACAGAAAGAGAAAGAGAAATTTGCGTCAGAATACGCTTGTTTCTACTACGCAGGAATCAACCGTTAAGTCTATGATTCCTTATAAGGGTTAAGGAGGTAAGGCACAATGCGTATTAAAAGAACTGTTAACGCGTTAAAGAAACGCAGAAAGATATTCCGCCTTTCAAAGGGCTATTTCGGCAACAAATCAAAGTCTTACAGAATCGCTCGCGAAGCGGTTATGAAGTCTTTGAACTATGCTTACATCGGCAGAAGGCTTCGTAAGCGCGATATGCGCAGCCTTTGGATTGCCCGCATTAACGCAGCGGCAAGAATTAACGGACTGTCATACTCTAAGTTTATGCACGGTCTTAAGGTTGCGGGCATCAACTTGAACAGAAAGATGCTTGCAGAATTAGCCGTTAACGATGCAACCGCTTTTGCGGCGCTTGCAGCAAAGGCTAAGGCAGCGTTATAAATCAAATTTTAAGCCTTATTTTAAGGCTTAATTTTTTATATGGTAATTACGTCAAAATCAAACCCGTTAATAAAAGAAATATCCAAGCTTGCGGATAAAAAGTACAGACGGCTTTGCGGAAAGTACGTCGTTGAAGGCATAAAACCCGTAAAAGAATGTATGTCCGCCGGGTGCAAAATTCTGAATATAATTTGCGTTGAAGGGCTTGAAAGTGAGTTTGAAAACGCCGTTATAGTAAGTAGAGCGGTGTTTGAAAGCATTTCGTCCGAGGTAACGCCGCAAGGCGTTCTTGCGGTGGTAGAATTGCCGCAAAACGGCTTAAAACCGCCCGAAAGCAGTTGTATTCTGTTAGATTGCTTACAAGACCCGGGGAATTTGGGTACGGTAATCCGTACGGCTAACGCTGCAGGATACGGTGAAATTTATCTGATAAACTGCACCGACCCGTATTCCCCGAAGGCTGTGCGCGCAAGTATGAGCGGAATTTTCTTCGTGAAAGTTTATCAAGGAACCCGTGAGGAAATCCTTGATACGCTTAACGGCGTGCCGCTTATTTGCGCAGATATGGACGGAGAGAATATATTCTCGTTTAATCCGCCAGACAAGTTTTGCCTTTGTATTGGTAACGAGGGCAACGGTATCAGTGACGAAATTATGGACCAGGCGCAATTCAAAGTTAAGATACCTATGCGTGAAACTTGTGAAAGCTTGAATGCGGCGGTATCTGCCGGAATTGTGATGTATCAGTTAAAGTACGATAAAAAGAGGTAAAATTATGTCAGGACATTCAAAATGGCACAATATACAAGCTAAAAAGGGCAAGACGGATGCAGCACGTGCGGCGGTGTTCACCAAAATAGGTAGGGAACTTGCCGTTGCCGCAAAGGGTAACCCCAACCCCGACACCAACTCCAAACTTGCCGACGTTATCGCAAAGGCGAAAGCGGCCAATATGCCTAACGAAAATATAAAGCGTTCAATTGCAAAGGCTGCCGGAGAACTCGGTGATAAGGACTATAAGGAGCTTACCTACGAAGGATACGGTGTTGCTGGTTCCGCCGTTATCATTAAGACGCTTACCGACAACGTAAACAGAACTGCGGGCGACATTCGTTCGGCGATGGGTAAGTGCGGCGGACAGATGGGTGCAACCGGTTGCGTATCGTATATGTTTGATAACAAAGGCGTTTTCGTAATCGAAAGAACGGTTGCGCTTGACGAGGATACTATGATGGAGTATTGCCTTGAAGCCGAAGCCGACGATTACACCGTAGAAGACGACGTTTACGAGGTTTACACAGCGCCCGAAAAATGGTCTGAGGCAAGAAAGTATTTTGAAGGTAAGGGTGTAACCTTCCTTGAAGCTGAAATAAAAATGATTCCTCAGAATTATATAACCTTAGCCGGTGACAAACTCGAAACGTTTATGAAAATGCTTGATAAGCTTGAAGAACTTGACGACGTTCAGTCAGTTTATCATAACGTAGAGCTTCCGGACGATGAAGAAGAATAAAAACGTTTTAAAACCGTCTAATTTAAGGCGGTTTTTTCGTATAAAAAATTCAAGGTGGCGCAAGATATTATTACAAGCGCATGCGCTTTAATATATATGTGCTTGTTTGCTAAAATACCTTAATGGGTATTTTTGCGAATAAGCGGGGGAGTATTCTTAAATTGAATACTCCCTAATGTATTTTTTATGGGCATAAACAATAAAATAATATATGCCGAAATTCAAAATTCCGATAAATAAAACTAAGATTATAAGAACTTTGCTGTTTGTGCTCTGTTTAGCGATAATTATCACCGTACCAATAATGGCAACAGTGCAGAGAACAGATAACGCCGATGCGGACGAAATGACCGTTTTAACGCTGTGGCAAATAGACGGATTTGAGGGCGGTAAAGGCTCGCGTGCAGCATATTTGCAAAACCTTGGCGACGAGTTCTCTAAAAATAGTGGATGCTACGTAACTGTAAATTCGCTTTCAGCAGACGCTGCAAGGCTAAATTTAAGCAAAGGTACCGTTCCTGACTTAATTTCATACGGTGCCGGGATGTTTGGTATTGAGGGTTATATTCGCGGGGAAAAACTTTATTATACTTGGTGCAACGGCGGATATTGCTTTCTTTCTGTTGATACAAGCGCAAATTTTGAAGACGTATCAACCAATAATCTTGTAATAAACGGCGGTACGGGAAATCTTGCGGATGCAGCCGCGTTACTTTGTGGGGTTAACGGTGCGGAAGTTGTCAAACCTACGGCTGCGTACGTTAAACTGATTAACGGCGAATACAAGTACCTTTTAGGCACGCAGAGAGATATTTTCAGACTGAGGACGCGTGGAATTGCTTATTCAATTAAGCCCATAACCGAGTTTAACGATTTGTATCAAAATATTTCGATTACTTGTACCGATACGAGAAAGTCAGCATTAGCAAAACAGTTTATAGAATATCTGCTTGAACATCAAGACGACGTAACTAAGCTTGGGTTAATGGCGGCGGGCAAAAATCTTTACGATGACGATATGCGTTTAATAGAGGGAATCACGTACGAGTGTCGTCTAATTACACCAATAAACGAAGGCTTTAAAAATGAAATTAACAAAGCGATAATAAATTGTGATATAAAAAACTTGAAAAATTTACTCAATTAATTGAAATAAGTGTAAAAAAATGGTATTATTGTAGAGGTGGAAATTGCGTAGACTTGAAAACGCCGTAAAATCCGTTAAATTTGAGCCTAATTTCGACTTTTCAAAACACACAACTTACGGTTTAGGCGGTATAGCTAATGCGGCCTATTTTCCGCAAAACGAAGAGGAAGCCGTTGTTGTATATAAATATCTGAAAAATATCGGCGAAAAGTTTATAATTTTAGGGAAAGGCTCTAATCTTTTAGTATCGGATAAGTATTTTGACGGCTCGGTAATTTACACGAAATATTTACAAGGCATTGAAATAGAGGGAAACTGTCTTAAAATTTTAAGCGGAACTTCGGTACAACAGCTTCTAACTTTTTGCGTTAAAAACGGGATAACTGGTTTCGAGTATCTTGCGGCAATCCCCGCAAGCATAGGCGGACTTGCCGTAATGAACGGCGGAACGAGCGATAGGCGCATTTCAAGTAATATTTTATCTGTCAAAGTGTTTGACGGGAAAATGCGTGAGTTTTCAAATAAAAACTGTAATTTTGGCAATAAACATAGTACTATGTCAGACATAAATGCCATAATTTTGGCAGTTTATGCGGGTTTTGAGCGTGAAAAGCCCGAAAAGGTTGAAGAAAATATTAATTGCTATCTTAACAAAAGAAAGGCGCAGCCGAAGGGAAAAAGCTGTGGTTGCGTATTCAAAAATCCGGAAGGACTTAGTGCCGGAAAGTTAATAGACGATTTGGGTTTAAAGGGAATGAAAATCGGCGGGGCACAAGTCAGCCGTGAACACGCTAATTTTATTATAAATAACGGAGGAAGTTCAGCCGACGTTTACGCGCTTATAAAAGCCGTTAAGATGACCGTTTACGAGAAAACGGGGATAAACCTTGAAGAAGAGGTTATTTACATAGGTGAATTTAATGATGAACTTAACTGCTGATTATCATACTCATACGCCGTATTCTCACGGCAAAAATACGGTTTGGGAAAACGCCAAGGCGGCAAAATCAAAAGGGCTTTTACAAGTTGGAATTACCGACCACGGCTTTAATCACTTACTTTTTGGCTTAAAACGCAAAAATTTGGCCGATTTGAGAGCCGAAATTGACGAGGCGGAGAAGATTACGGGCGTTAAGGTGCTGATGGGAATGGAAAGCAATTTGATTTCCGTCAACGGCGAAACGGATATGAAAGAGAGTGATTTGCAGTATTTCGATTTATATCTGTGTGGGATACACGAGGTACTCAAATATAAAAAATTTTCAGACTTTTACAACATTATGGTTAAAAACTATATGGCGTACAAGTTTGGTAGAACTCCTTCAAAGAAAATAATCGACACAACGACCAAGGCTTATATTAACGCTGTTAAAAACAACCCTATTGATATTTTAACGCACATTAACTATAAGTGTTATTGCGACATAGAAGAGGTTGCAAAGTGCTGTGCAGATTATGGGACTTATATCGAAATTAATACTAAAAAAAGGCACGTTTCGGCAGAGGAGCTTAACAGAATGGCTGCCACCGGAGTGCGTTTTGTAATTGATTCGGACGCGCACTCAGCGGAAAGAGTTGGCGACACGAAGATTGCAGAAGAAATTTTGAAAGAGGCAAGTGTTCCTTTGGAACAAATCGACAATATTGACGGCCGCTTACCAAAGTTCAGGTTTCAAGAATACAAGTTAAGAAAGTTATAATATGTTAAATTTTACCGAAGAAATTAAAAATGAAATAACTTCATCAGTCGTTTCGGACAAGGAAGGTGCGCGGGCAATTCTGTCTGCGTTTATCCGCACAAGCGGAAGTATAATTTCACGCAACGGCTTTTTCGGCTTTGAGCTTGTAACCGAAAACGAACGCACCGCAGAATTCTTTTTAAACCTTTTGGAAGAAGACTTTGGGCTTTCTTTAACCGTTTCTGGTGCTAAATTTGACCTTTTGAGCGGTAAGGACAAGCTCGCCTTCGAGTGTGCCGATGAAAAAACCGACAAGCTTTTGAAAGAGCTTAAAATAGTCGACGAGGATGAAGACGGGTATTTTCTGAATTTCTCGGTTGACGAAGATATATTCGAAAACGAAAATTGTATTGCTAATTATATTAAAGGCGCATTTCTTGGCGGCGGTAGCTGTACTTTACCTGAGGAAGGGATATCAAGTCGCACGGGGTATCATTTTGAAATAGTTTTTTCAAATAAGCTGACGGCAAATGACTTTTTAGACCTTTTGTGCGAGTTTGAAATTCTTGCAAAACTCGTTATGCGCAAGGATAAGTGGGTCGTTTACGCCAAGAGTAAGGCGGTTATTTCCGATATTTTTGCAGTGATGGGCTGCGACAACGGGCTTGAAAAGCTGAACCGTGTAGTTGAACTTAAGGATAAACAAAATAATGCAAACAGAATTAACAACTGCTCGGTTTCAAATATAGATAAGACGGTTACGGCATCGGTAAATCAAGTTAAGGCGATAGAGATTATTTCCCAGACGATAGGCCTTCAAAGCCTTGATAAACCGCTATTTGAAGTTGCAGAGTGCCGCTTAGCCGACAAAAACGCGTCTATGCAAGAACTTGCCGAGAGGCTGAACATATCAAAAAGCTGTTTAAACCACAGAATGAGAAAATTGAGCGAGCTTGCGCTTTCGCTTACCGATTGAGGAACTTATGACGGATTTCGTACATTTACATCTACACACGGAATATTCGCTTTTAGACGGCGCGTGCAAGATAGACAATTTAATAAGCTATTGTAAGAAAAACGGCATTGATACCGTATGTATTACCGACCACGGCAATATGTACGGCACCTTGCAGCTTGCTGAAAAAGCGTACCAAGCAGGAATAAAGTACATAATCGGTTGCGAATTCTATTTGACGGCGAACATGAACGACAAGTCGTCAAATACTGCCGAGCACTTAATTTTGCTTGCAAAAAATAAAGCGGGCTATAAAAATCTCGTTCAGCTTGATTCAATGGCGTTCGTGGACGGGTTCTACTATAAACCGAAAATCGATTACAAGGTTTTAAAGGAACACTCCGAAGGCGTGATTTGCCTTTCCGCTTGCATAGCGGGTGGAGTACCCAGAAGATTACTTGCAGGCGATTACGATGGCGCAAGAAAGCTTGCATTAGAGCTTAAAGACACTTTCGGCGACGACTTCTATATTGAAATTCAAAACCACGGTATAGAAGAAGAACAGCGCGTTTTGCCCCTTTTATTAAAACTTGCAGACGATATAGGTGTTGAAATCGTTGCAACGAACGACGTCCACTATCTTGAAAAAGAGGACGCCGAGATGCAGGACGTTCTGATGTGCATTCAGATGAAGAAGCAGCTCGACGACCCCAAGAGAATGAAATTCTCTACCAACGAGTTTTATTTTAAGACGGGCGACGAAATGGCTTCGTTGTTCCCTAATCAGCCTAAAGCTATTTCAAACACGAGGGTAATTGCCGATAAAGTTACCGAACCGGCGTTCAATTTGGACAAAAAGGGCTACCCCATAAAGGATAAAACGCTTATTCCTGAATACACGCCGCAAGACGGTTCTACGGCTGAGGAGTATTTAAGAAGGCTTACCGACGAAGGATTAAAGAAGCGTTACGGCGATAAGCTCTCACAAAGGGAGCTTGACAGAGCTAAGTACGAGCTTGATATTATCTGCGGCATGGGTTACGCAGACTATTATCTCGTAGTTTGGGACTTTATTAACTGGTCCAAAGAGCAAGGCATACCCGTAGGCCCCGGCCGTGGCTCGGGCGTAAGTTCTATCGTTGCTTATTCCATAGGAATAACCGACGTTGAACCCTTGCAATACGACCTTCTTTTCGAGCGCTTTTTGAACCCCGACCGTGTATCGATGCCCGACTTCGATATCGACTTCTGCACCGATAGACGTGAAGAAACTATTGAATACGTAAGGCAGAAGTACGGCGTTGAAAACGTTTGCCAGATAGTAACCTTCGGTACTATGGCGGCGAAAAACTCGATTAAAGACGTCGGCCGCGTTATGCGCGTGCCTTATTCCGAAACCGACCGACTTACCAAAATAATGGACGGCAAGACCTCAATAAGCGACCTTTTGGGAAGAAGGTTAGAGAGCGCAAAAGCCAAGTATGAAAGCGAAACCGACGAGGACAAAAAAGCCGAGCTTTTAAGTAAATACGACGAGTTAAAAGTAGCAAGAAACAGCGAATTTTGCAGCATTTACGAAACCGACGATACTCTGAGAAGAGTTATCGACATGGCGTTGAAAATTGAGGGTATGCCCCGCCAGACGGGTATGCACGCCGCAGGCGTAGTAATCTGCCAAAAGAGAATTGCGGACAACGTGCCCCTATCTAGGAACGGCGAAGATATAACCACGCAATTCGTCGCCAAGGAAATAGAGGCGTTGGGAATGTTAAAAATGGACTTCCTTGCGCTTGTAACTTTGACGGATATTAAGAAGTGCGTCGATTATATAAAAGAAGACCACGGTCTTGAAGTTGACTTTAACAAAATAGGTTACGAGGACGAGGGCGCGTATTCGCTGATTGCGGAAGGCGACACCGACGGGGTGTTTCAACTCGAAGCCGGCGGCATGAAAAGGTTCATGAAAACCTTGAAACCCGATACGCTTGAAGATTTGATAGCGGGCGTTTCACTGTATCGTCCCGGTCCCATGAAGTTCATTGATTCTTTCTGCGCAAGAAAGCACGAGCAAGAGCCTATAACTTACGACTGCGAACAAGAGAAGCAGATTTTAAAAGTTACCTACGGCATACCAGTTTATCAAGAGCAGGTTATGCAGATTTTCCAAAACCTTGCGGGTTTCTCGCTTGGTGAAGCTGACCTCGTTCGCCGTGCGATGGGCAAGAAAGACAAGAAGACGCTTATGGCGCAGAAAGAAAAGTTTATTAACGGCGGCGTAAGCGATATAAACGGAAGTAAAATCGACGGATGTGTGCATAACGGTATTCCCGCAGACGTTGCAAACAAGATTTTCGGTGATATGGAGGGATTTGCCTCGTACGCTTTCAATAAGTCTCACGCAGCGGCTTACGCAACGCTTGCCTATCAGACGGCGTGGCTTAAAAAGTATTACTGCAAAGAATTTATTTGCGCACTTTTGAACAACCGTTTAAACAAGATTGACGAAATTACGAAGTACGTACTTTATCTAAAAGATAAAAAGTATAAGGTTTTCCCTCCCGATATCAATAAAAGCCGTTCTGTTTTTAAGGTAGAAAAGGACGGCGTGCGCTTCGGACTTTCTGCCTTGAAGGGTGTAGGGCAAGCCGTAGTTGACAGCATTATTGAAGAAAGAGAAAAGAACGGTAATTTCAAAAATTTCCCCGATTTCGTGTCACGCTGCATCGCAGATTTGAACTCCCGCTTGGTAGAAGGACTTATTTACGCAGGTGCATTTGACGAAATGGGCACGCCGCGCTCTCAGCTTGCCGCTGTATACGAAGATTTGTGCGCCCGTGCAAAGGCGATTAATAAGCAGAAAAGTGGGGCGCAAATGAGCCTTTTCGGCGACTTCATAGAAGACGAAACGCTTGAAGTTACTTATCCGAACGTTCCTGAGCTTGAGCTTAACGAAAAGCTTGCCAAAGAAAAGGAAGTGTTGGGCGTTTACGTCAGCGGACATCCCTTTGAAAAGTATATGCATGCGGTTGAAGGCTGTAACTTTGACTGTTCCTTTATGACCGATTATGTAGAAGACGAGGACGGCACCCGTACTTATAACCGCATACAAGACGGTATGCGCATAACGATGGCGGGCATAATCGGGTCGTTTAGGCGCACTACGACGAAACGCACGGGTGCTTTTATGGCGTTTTTGAACCTTGAAGACGTTTACGGAAGCTTGGAATGCGTATGCTTCCCCGCAGTATACGAGAAGGTTAAACCATTCGTCGCTAACGATAAAATCGTTAAAATTTCGGGTAAACTCGAAATTGATGCAGAGAAAGGCTTCAGCTGTATAATCGACGAGCTTACCGAATTGAATTTGCAAGGCGACGATAAACCGTCAAACGCACGCCCGGCAAAAAAGCAAGAGGCGCTTTGGCTGAAGGCGACTGCACTTGACGACGCGGCTTTTGAAGAGCTTTTAACCACCCTTTCAAACTATGAAGGGCAGACCTTATGTAAGATAGTTCGCGGTGATAAAAAGTATACTTTCCCTACGGGAATTAATTATTGCAGAGGGCTTTTGGCTGAGCTTTATTCGCTTTTAGAGCAGTCTGACGTAAAATACGTAGAATAAAGTGTGAAATTTTTTAAAAACTCTTGTAATTTAAAATTTGTTTTGATATAATTAACAGTGGAATGATGAAATTGGTTTTGTGCGTAAAAGGGGGCAGGCGTTATTGCCGCGCATAAGACCGTAACGTTTGGAGGTTTATAGTGAAAAGAATAGGCTTGCTTACGAGCGGTGGCGATGCTCCCGGTATGAACGCGTGCATCCGTGCGGTTGTGCGTACGGCAATTTACTTCGGAATGGAAGTTTACGGCATTGAACGCGGCTATCAAGGTCTTATTGACGATGATATGGTTGCCATGGAGATGCGTTCGGTGTCTGATATCGTTCAAAGGGGCGGTACCAAATTGAGAACGGCCCGCTGCCTTGAAATGTTGACCAAAGAGGGACAGAAGAGGGCTGTAAAAACCCTTGAGGCGCGTGGAATAGACGGGCTTGTCGTTATCGGCGGTGACGGTTCCTTCCGCGGCGCAAAGTGCCTTTCGGAAGAATACGGCATACCCACGATAGGTATTCCCGGTACTATTGACAACGACCTTGAATACACCGATTACACTCTCGGATTCGATACTGCCGTAAATACGTGTATTGACGTTATAAACAAGCTGCGTGACACTATGACTTCCCACGAAAGAATTTCGGTCGTTGAAGTTATGGGCAGACGCTGCGGTGATATCGCTTTGTATGCCGGTATCGCAAGCGGTGCCGAAATAATCGTCGTTCCCGAAGTAGTATTTAATCTTGACGATATCGTTATGAGAATTAACCGTTCGCGTGCAAACGGCAAGCACTCTAATATCGTAGTAGTTGCGGAAGGCGTATGCACCGCAGACGAATTTGCAAAGCAGTTGCAGTCGGTAACCACTTATTCCGTTCGTCCGACGACTATCGGGCACATTCAGCGCGGCGGTTCGCCTACGATGGCGGACAGAATGCTTGCGGCACAGTTCGGCAATAAAGCGGTAAGACTTTTAAACGAAGGTATCGGAAACAGAGTAGTCGGTATCCATAAAAACGAGATAATCGATATGGATATTATCGAGGCCGTTAGCATGAAGAAGAAATTCAACTACGAACTTTACGAAACCTTACAAATGATTTCAATGTAACTATAAGCCGCTTATAAGGCGGCTTTTACTTTGTTTAATTTCGGTTTGGGGGAAGATTAATGATTTTAACCGTGTGTTTAAGCCCGTGCATTGACGTAAATATCGAGGTTGACTCACTTGCCGTAGGCAAGTCGCACAAGGTCATAAGCAAGCGCATTTTCTTTACGGGCAAAGCACTTAACGTTGCAATCGGACTTGCACACCTAAAAAGCGACGTCTTTGCAACGGGTTTTATGTACGAGGGCAACGGTAATCAGTTCGAACTTGAACTTCACCGCGAAGGCGTTCCTTATAAATTCGTTTGGAACGAGGGCAGAGTAAGGGAAAATTACAAGTTCGTAGATATGAAATCGATGTTGACGGAATTTGACGACGTCAGCCCCGAAGTGAGCGAACAGAACAGAGAGGAGCTAATTTCTCTTGTAAAACGTCTTTCTTTAAAAAGTGAAGCGGTAGTCGTGTCCGGCAGTCTTGCACTTGGCATGACGCCCGACTATTACGCAAAGGTATTGAGCGCCGTACCTCAAGGCGTTAAAAAAGTGGTAGATACCGAAGGCGACAGGTTAAAACAAGCCTTAACGTGCGGAGTTGACCTTGTAAAACCCAATCTTGAAGAACTTGAGCGCACGCTTAAAAAGAAAATCAAGTCGAAAGACGAGCTTCTTTCGGGCTGTAAAGAACTTTTAAACAGGGGCGCAAAGTGCGTTCTTTTATCGCTTGGTAAGCAAGGTGCCGTTATAACCGATGGCAACAAAAGCTATTACTGCAAGAGTGTGAACGTTGCTATGAACTCCACCGTAGGCGCAGGTGACGGAATGGTTGCGGCGGCAACTAACGCCTTGGTTAAGGGCGGTGATTTGATAGAAATTCTCCGTTGCGGCGTTGCGGCTGGGACCGCGGCGGTTACTTCACCGCACAGTATTTCTTTCATTAAAGAAAAGTATGAGGAAATTCTTTCCTCTTTAACGGTCAAAGAAATATAGTTAAACGCTTGAAAAATCGTATCGTTTAATGTATAATGTAATTGTAAGGAGAAATTGATTATGTGGAACAGTCAGGAGCCTTTGAAATTATTATTGTCGATGCCTACCCAGCTTACGAAAGAAAACGTTGAAAATCTTCAAGCTGTAATTGACGTTGACAAAATTATAAACAGCCAAAAATACCGCAGAGATTTATGCGGAGAATACGCGCCTTTCTGCGATTATTGCGATAAGAGCGTACGTTTCCCTTGCGCACATGCATATGTTAAGATGAAACAAGCGGAAGGCTTGGACGTAGAGGTGCCAGAGGAAGTTTACAACAGCCTTAAAATAGAGTCGGAAGTCGTAGAAGAAGCGGCACCCGTAGAAGACGAGGTTGTTGAAGAAAAAGTCGAGGAAGTTGTAGAAGTGGCGGAAGAAGCGCCCAAAAAGCGCATAAGAATAGCCATCGCTAAAAAAACCCGCTAAATATGCTTTGCAAAATTAAAGCCGCGAGTGACTAAAACACTCGCGGCATTTTATAAAATAAAAGTCCTTCCACAGGAAGGACCTCAATGGAGCTGCTAACCGGACTTGAACCGGTGACCTCGTCCTTACCAAGGACGTGCTCTACCTGCTGAGCCATAGCAGCAAATCGTTTACTTGAATATTATATTTAAAAAAGAGAATATTGTCAATTTATTTTATGTAAAAATTAATTAAAAATTGGAGAAACATTGGAAAAAACTAATCTTGAAAAAGTGGCCGTAAAAACTTCCATTGTGACGATAGCCGCTAACTGTGCGCTTACGATTTTTAAATTGTTTGCCGGAATATTCGGAGCATCGTACGCACTGATATCCGACGCTATCCATTCGGCTTCGGACGTTTTCTCAACCGTGATAGTTTTAGCGGGCGTTAAAGTTTCGGCAAAAAAAGCCGATAAAAAGCATCCGTTCGGGCATGAAAGGTTCGAGTGTGTTGCCGCAATAATTCTTGCCATGGTATTGTTGGCAACCGGTGTGGGGATAGGTTATACCGGCATAAGAAATATCGTTACGGGCGAATATTTAAGCTTTGAAACACCAAAAGTTATTGCTCTCGTTGCTGCGGCAGTGTCCATCGCGGTAAAAGAAGCTATGTTTTGGTATACCATCATAGCCGCAAAAAAAGTTAATTCTTCGGCTTTACGGGCTGACGCTTGGCATCACCGTTCGGACGCGCTTTCTTCAATAGGAAGCCTTGTCGGTGTAGTTGGTGCTATGTGCGGCGTGCCCATTTTAGACAGCGTTGCGTGCCTCGTAATTTGCCTTATGATAATTATTGCGGCCGTGCGCATATTTATAGACGCGATAAATAAGATGACGGACGAAGCGTGCGACGAAAAGACTGAGGGTGCTATACGCGAATTTATCTCGTCCTGTGTCGGCGTTGAGCAAGTGGACAATTTATTGACCAGAAAATTCGGTAACCGCATTTACGTTATCGTGGAAATAGCTTGCAAACGCGATTTGCCGCTTTATCAGGCGCACGAAATAGCTGAAAACGTGCACTTGGGCATAGAAGAAAACTTCCCGCTTGTAAAGCATATTACTGTCCACGTTAACCCTTATGAACCGCCGGAAGAAGATACGACAGAAATAGCAGTGGTGGACGATAAATAAAATTAAAAGCGGCTGAGTATCTTCAACCGCTTTTTGATTTAACTTATATTTCTCACCAGTCCGACGACTTTACCGATTATTGAAACGTTATCAAAGATAAAGTCTTCCATATCGTCGTTTTCGGGGTGAAGAATAATCTTTCCGTTGCGCTTGAAAAAGCGTTTAACCGTTGCGCCGTCTTCTACCAAGGCAACGACGATATCACCGTTATCTGCAGTTTCTTGCTTTCTTACGACTACTTTATCGCCGTCAAACATTCCTATTTTAATCATTGAGGAGCCTTGTACGTTAAGCATAAACAAATCTTCGCCGGAAAAGAAATTATCAGGCAGAGAAACGTAACCATCATAACTTTCTGCCGCAAAAATGGGCTGACCCGCAGCAACCGTGCCTAAGATAGGAACGGATAACGATTTGCTTTTTAAAGCGATTGCGCGGCGCTTTACGTCGGATTTCTCCAAAAGCCCTTTTTCTTTTAACCGATTTATGATATTAAAAACGGTGGCGGTGGACTTTATATTGCACGCCTTACACACTTCACGGACGCAAGGGGCGTATCCGTTTTCTGAAATAAACTTCTGAATGAAGGTGAAAACGGCGTTTTCGTTCTTCAATTTTTCGGCTTCTCTGTTCATAAGTTTTCCTCTTAAAAATATTGTAACAAATAATTTTTAAAAAATCAAACAAAAGTTTACTAATTTTACTTGTATTTTTGCCGTTTTAATTATAAAATGTAGGGGAGAGGTATAAGAATGAAAGTAGAAAAGAGAGAGTGCGTTTTGTACGATAGGGAATGCATCGATTGCGGTGAGTGCGATATCTGCGATTTGGACCCTTTGAAAATTTGCGATAACTGTGGGGAATGCCTTGATATTAAGGACGACGCCGTGATTAAAATAGATAAAATTATAATGGAAGACGACAAGTAAATTTGTTATATAAGAAGAGCCGTAAGGTGCAAATGCACTTTACGGCTTTTAAATTATTATTCGTCATCGTCGTCGCGGGTCAGTTTGACCTTACCCACGACTCCGCGGCGGTTTTCGTCACTAATCGCGGCATAGTGTTTCCTGGTTGTATTTACATCCTTATGCCCCAATACGTCAGCGACAATGTAGATATCACCCGTTGCCTTGTAAAGCGCAGTACCGTAGGTAGAGCGCAGCTTATGCGGTGAAATTTTTTTAAGAGGGGAGACGATTTTTGCGTATTTCTGCACCATGTTTTCAACGGCGCGTACGGTAATACGGCTACGGTTGCTTGAAACGAACAGGGCGTTCGGTTCTTTCAAATCTTCATAATTCATTTCCTTATAATCTAAATAACGCTGCAACGCCGCAGCAACGTCGTCGTCAAAGTAGAGTATAGATTTACTGCCGCCCTTGCGCGTTACAACGAAGGAATTATCCTTAAAATTCAAATCGTCGTTGTTGAGCCCGACGAGCTCGCTGATACGGATTCCCGTACCGAGAAAAAGCATAAGAATTGCTCTGTCGCGAACTTTGTTCTTTTCGTGATAGGCGCGTTGGTGAGGGGAGAGTCCGCTGCCGCTTTCTGCAGTATCGATGATACTTAACACCTCATCACCGTCAAGCCTTATTATCGGCTTTTCGTGAAGCTTGGGGGTAGCAACCTTTGCGGTATTATCAACGCTTATAAAACCTTTATTAAAAAAGTGTTTGAACATTGCACGGACGGAGGAGAGCTTTCTTGCCTTTGCGCGGTCGTTGCAAGAATGTTCTTTTCCGTTATAAAAATAGCGGGAGAGGAAACCGAGAAAATATTCAACGTCGTTGCCTGTTACAGCTTCCATATCGTCAAGCGTCATTTCCTTTACGGTTTTACTTTTACGGAATTTTTTCTCTTGCAAGAAGTAGAAAAAGATTTTTAAATCGTGCGCGTAGTTTAACCGGGTAAGCGTAGAAGTCTGACTTTCGATTGCAAGAAAATAATCGTAGCAAAATGAAGGAAGCTCTTCGTCTAAAAGCCGCTCGATTGTTTCAAGATTTTTATTATTGCGTTGAACGTAGTAATTTGCCATATTTTTTATCGTCCTTTTCCAAATTAATTGAAATGGCGGGGCACTTTTCTTTGATTATAAAAGTATATCAAACTGTTCGTAAAACACAGCTTTTACGAAGTGTTAAGCACTAAATATAGAATAACACAAGGATAAGTTCGTTGTCAAGCCGATTTTTTATAAAAATTTATTTCATTTAATTAATAATTTGGTTTTATTTAAATTATTGTTAAAAAACGCTAAAAGCGCGCTTAAAAGTTAAAAAAATCAAATTTTAACGCGGTATTATGTCAGACCTGTAGCTTATACACATCTCCGAGCCCACGAGACCGTACTAGATATCGTATGCCG
>CAMWQS010000029.1 GCA_947176485.1 uncultured Clostridia bacterium
GGCTTTATGGGTCGTACCGAAAGTGCCCCCTCGTCCGCAACGAACATGGGGCGACGGTTGCCGACGCCGAAAGGTTCGAGACACTCCATTTCCTTGACGAGCTTTTGCGAATACTCTTCGGACAGGTTGCCGTTAACGTGCACCGTGGGAATAAAATCTTCATCGGTGTAGTGCGTAGTCATATACTCGTCTAATGCCTTGTAAAGGTTGTCGAAATTGTCTTCCGTAACGTTAACTCCGGCAGCTTGAGAGTGCCCGCCGAATTCCGTCAAATATTCTTCACACGCTTTTAAAGCTTCGAAAATGTTTACGCTCTCTACCGAACGCGCCGAGCCTTTTAGCATATTGACGTTCTTCACAAACAATATTGCGGGGCAAGCGAACTCGTCTGCAATCCGTGCGGCAACTATGCCGACGAAGCCTGAATTCCAGCTCTCGTTGCATAGAAGAATAATTTTACCGCTAGTTCCCTTCGCTTTAATCATTTCCTTTGCGCTTAAATACAGTTCGTCACAGCATTTCTGGCGCTCAATATTGTAAGCGGTGAGCTTTGCAGACAAATCGAAAATTTTATTTTCGTCAGTTTCGTTGAAAAGTGCAAGCGCAGCTTTTGCGTCGCCCATCCTGCCCGCCGCATTGATTTTGGGTGCAAGCGTAAACGCAAGCGTTTGGGCGGTTATCGCGTCAGTCTTATTCAGAAACTGTTGATAGCACTTGGAAGGGTTATCACGGATAATTTTCAAGCCCTCGTGCACGATGTCGCGGTTTTCGCCCGTTAAAGGCACGCTGTCCGCAACTGTGGCTATTGCGGCGAAATCAAGGTATTTATAGGCACTTTCGCCGTTTAAGGCGCAACCCACTTTAAAGGCAACGCCCGCACCACATAAATTATCGTAAGGGTATCCGTCGTTGAATTTGGGGTTTATACATATACACTTGGGAATATTGTCGGGAAGCTCGTGATGGTCAGTAACTATAACTTCCGCACCTAATTCCTTTAAATACTCCACTTCTGCCGCGCAAGAAATTCCGCAGTCAACCGTTATAAAAAGCTGTGGAAAGTATTCGTCGAAAATATCGTCTATTACCTTTTGTGAAAGCCCGTAGCCGTTGGTTCTTTCGGGCACGAAAATTATAGGCTCGATACCGAAATCTTTCAAGGCTTTGCCCATAATGGTTGAAGCGCAAACACCGTCAGCGTCGTAGTCACCGTAAACTACGACGGACCATTCTTCGTCGCGGGCTTGCGTGATAAGGTCCACGGCTTCCTGCATACCGCTCATTTTAAAGGGCGATATAAAGTGGGCTTTTGACGGGTGCATAAAGACTTCTATTGCGCTTTTATCCCGTACGCCTCTGCCGTAGAGAATTTTTACCGTTTCTTCGCACAGATTGCACTCTTGGGCAAGACGGCGCACGCTATTCAATTGTTCTGCCGAGAATTCAAACTCCGGTAAAATTCTTTTCATACAAAATTATCCGTAACACACAAAAAGGCGGGTTGCCCCGCCTAAGTTTTGTAAATTTATTTTTTAGTAGATTTCGCCGCTTTCGTACGCGATTTTGCTTTTAAGCCGTCGCCTATAAGCTTAAATCTTGAATACACCGACGGAACGAAGAACGCCGTGCCGTAAGCGCAAGATACGAAGCATATAAACGAGCAAAGAACAGCGGAAATAATCGTAAGCGGTGAAAGCGAGCTTATTGACAAAAGTATGAACGCAACTACGGATACCGTGGCAAGGCAAGCGGGCATAACCGTATTAATAATGAAACTTTCGTCTGCCGTTTTATCAACGATTTCAAAGGCTGTAAGCTTTTTCAAGTCTTCGTCCTTGAAGTTCTTCCTCATTCTGTCGAAAAGGAAGCACGTTCCTATCATCGTAAGAACGACGGTGATTACCGCGAAGGTTGCAATTGACGAACCGACGGGGATACGTGTAAGCGCCATAATCATAAGGAACAACGCCAAGTTATGCAAGTCCGCAAGAATTGCACCAAGCGCCATAGTAAGCTTATAGCGGATTACGAAATAAATGAAGTGGAAAACTATGCAAGCGGAAATTGCAACTGCCGCCATAGCAATAGCGTTACCGCCGCCAAGAAGCGTATCGGCATTGCTTGCAACGGCGTAGTTATACGCAATTGCATCAGCCGTCACTTCTTCTGCAAACTTTGAATTAATAGCCTTTTCCGCATTTTCAAGTTTGCCGCCGTCCGTTGAATTGATGAATTTATAAATTACGGTGCCGCCCGTTTTGGTATCACCAACGACGACTTGGTAACTTTTAACGCCTTCGTTTGAGAACGCGTTTTCACAGATTTGTTTAATGTGATCAACGGGCTCTTCGTCTTTACCGCTGAAATCGGTATTGACGTAAGTTATAGATACGCTTTTATAATTTGCGTACTCGTCACCGTAATTGAAGAAGCCGTTTGCAACGTACTGGCAAATTATTCCCACCATTAACCCGATAGCGATTATTGCGGAGGAAATAATTATAAACAAGTGCATTTTGGAGGAAAGCTTGAAATTAGTCTTCATCGTCTAACACCTCCCTTTTATAGCCGCAGAACTTAAACTTGTCCTTTACGGGTGAAGATATTACGAACCACATAAATCTCGTGAACCAATGAAGTGCGTAAGAAGCTATCGTCGCAATTAACAGTATCAAACCGCAAGCGGCAAGCTCGCCCGTGCAAATAAGCGCTAACATAGCCGCAACCACGAGGATAACTATATGCAAATCAAGAATTGAGGTAAGTGATTTCTTGTAGCCCATTTTAACGGAAGCTTGAATGGTTCTGCCAGTCAAAGTCTCCTTTCTTACTGCCTCGAATACGCAGAAGTTGGAGAAGGTTAAAAGCGCAAGCCCCAAAACGAGGATAAACGCGCCGGCAACCGTGAGCTGAATTCCTATAAGCATAATCGCAGTAATCATTGCCGCCGAGAAGGCAACAGCGATTAAACCGTTAACTAAGCCGAGTTTTTTATATTTTACAACCGAAATTGCAACTGCACCGATAAGCGCCAACAGCAATAAAACGAATAACCAAACGACTGCGCTTTCGCCAAACGAAGGCGTAATTGCTATAACTTCCGTATTCGCGCCGTTATCGTTATATTTGTTCGTAAGCTCGTTACCGTTGATAACTGAATCAAGAACTATCGAATAATCTTTTGCGGAAGCTTCACCTACTTGAAAGTTGAGCGTTTTGCCGGTAATGTTTTCACCGTAAGACATTTGAAGTCCGATGCAAGTTTCACCGATGAAGAAATAACCGGTACCGTCCGAAAGATTTCCGATAATGTTGTTTAAGTTTTTGTAACCGTCGTCGTTAAGGTTAATTTGTACGACGTGATTGCCGCCTACTGCGTAATACTTTGCACCACTGAAGAAGGTTTCAAAGCCGTCGTAGGAAACGGGAATAATCGATTTGGCAGTATCGTCTTGTCCGTTTTTAAGGTCAAGCGTACCGCTCAAGGTAAGGTACTTTATCGTATTACCTATCTTGGTAAGCTCGTCACTGCGTGAGGTCGCGTCGTACCCCTTGAAAGCCGAATAAGTGAAGTTCGTAGGAACTGATACCTTTATAACGTAGCCGTCCACCACGCTTACGGAATACTTGGAATAACCCTTTTGCGCAAACCTTGCGGAGATTATCTCTGCATCCTTTGCAACGCTACCCAACAAGTCCTTTTCGGGACCGTATTTGTCGCTTTCAACGTATACGCTGAGGTGCTGCGTGTACTCTTCTTTCTCATCGTCCGCCACGACGTTATAATCTGCCTGCGAGATTACGCCTTCCGGATAAAAAAGTGCGTACGCTTCGCCCGTGAGGTCACTCCCCATATGAATGGAGCTTATAAAAGAATTGTATCTTTCAACCTCGTTAAGCGGGCAAGATATTGTAGCAAAAAGCGATAATATGAGAACTGCCGCAACGACAAGTGCAGTTATAATCGCCGATTTTACTTTACCCATCTCTACTCCTATATAATTTCCGCATCAAGCAAATTCTTTATGCGGTGCCTTAATACCGTAATTTTAACTTACTATATTATAGTAAAAAATTTTTAAGCCGTCAATAAATTTACTAAGCTAACGAACTATTTTTGCGTTTTTTTATGCGCTAACGAGTGCATAGCGCACTCTATACGCTTTTTCATCATCTCGCAAGTAAGTGTATAGGGCTTATTTATATCTCCCTCGAAATGATAATTGTTTGCACTGCAACCGCCGCTGCATATAAATTTTGCGTAGCAGTCGCCGCATTCTTCCCTTGTGAACAGGCATGACGACGCAAACTTGTCTCTTATTGTTTTATCCAGCTTGCCCTCGTAAACGTTGCCCATTAAAAAATCTTTATCACCGGCAAACTGATGGCAAGGATATATATCACCGTTTGGTGTTACGGAAAAATATTCGTTGCCTGCGCCGCAAGCGGAAACACGCTTTTGAAGGCAAGTGCCTCCCTCCAAATCGACGTTAAAATGGAAGAAATTAAATCCCTCTCCCTTGTCGTGCTTTTCAAGATACTTATCGCAAAGTGTTTCGTATTCCTTTAAGACGGTGGGTATATGCTCTTCCTTTATGGCCAAATCGTCAATATCCGTTACGACGGGCTCCATAGATATACTGTCAAACCCGCTTTCGGCAAGGAAGATTACATCCTTGGAGAAATCAAGGTTTTTAGCAGTGAACGTACCGCGCACGTAATAGTGCTTGTCCCCACGCGAACGGACGAAATTTTTGATTTTATCGATAACCAAATCAAAACTGCCCTTTCCGTTTTTGGTCTTTCTTATGGCGTCGTGCACTTCCTTTCTGCCGTCGATTGATAAAACCACGTTTTCCATTTCGCGGTTGAAAAAGTCAATTGCGTCGTCATCCAAAAGAAGGGCGTTCGTAGTCGTGGTAAAAAGGAACTTTTTACCCGCCTTATCGCCTTGTTCGCGGGCGTAGGCGACCACGTTTTTAATGGTCTGCAAGCACATTAAAGGCTCGCCGCCGAAGAAGTCAACTTCCAAAACCTTTCTTTTGCCACTGTTTTCTATAAGAAAATCTATGGCTTTTTTTGCGGTCTGCTCGCTCATAAATTCGCGTGCGGAATGATACGCGCCCTCGTCCGCAAAACAGTAGCGGCAACGAAGGTTGCAGTCGTGGCAGATATGAAGGCAAAGCGCCTTCACTTCCGAAGATTTTAAGGGATAAGTTTTAATTTCTTCACGCAAAAAAAGTCCCTGCTCTTTTAAAGATGCAAGGTCGCTTTCTATTTCAGCAATTTTTTCTTCTGAAAGCTCAGGCATTTGCCCTAATCTTTCGTACTTTGCCTTTACGTAGCCTGCGGTAAGCTCGTCGCATTCGTGCAAGCTACCGCTTCCGCTATCGTAAATATAGTGCTTATCTTTGTAATTGAAAACGTGTACCATTTAAGACGAAAAGGAGCAGAGAAGTTTCTGCTCCTAACCTTATTTTTTAGTTGTTCTTTTCGGGGTTTTGTTCTCTCGTTACCCTTTCACAGCTTTGGTTTCCTACCGTGCAGCTTGTTTTGCAAGCAGACTGGCAAGTGCTTCTGCATTCGCCGCAACCAGTAACTTTCTTTTCTGCGGGTTTTGCTATAGTTTTAATCATACGAGAACTCTCCTTTACTCTTTTTTATAAATTATAGAATACGGAGAGAGAAAAAGCAAGCAATTTAAGAAGTTTTTTTGATATTAACGGCGATTATGCCCGATATTGCGCCCGCAACGGCACCGACGAGAAGTTCAACGATAAACAGCCAGCTCACCGCAAACGACATTGATATAAGGCTGAAAACGAGGTATGTAATCACAACCGACGAAAGCCCGTGAATTACGCCCTTAATAAGCCCCTTATCCCCGCGGATAAATATAAGTCCACCCACTGCAATTGCAAGAATTTTGAATACTTGGTTTACGGGTTTTACAGCCGTCAACGGAAGCGAGAAAAGTTGAATTATTACAGTAAATATAAGCACGAAGACAAGTGAAAAAAGCACGGCGGCAAACACCGCTTTAAGTATCTGAAAAACGTTAGTGCGCATAAAAAAACCTCCGCTTTAATTTATGCGGAGGTTTTATATTTTAGAATTTTACTTGTTTTTCTTCTTCCTCTTTTTTACCCTTTTTCTTGGGCTTTACCAACTCGGTTTTCTCCTCGGTTGCGGGTTCTTCAACCTTTTCTTCGGTCGCAGGCGCAGCGGGTTCTTCTACGGATGCAACCGTAGCATCGCCTTCTTCTGCGGGCGCGTCAACCTTTTCGGATTCTTCTACGGGCGTTTCTTCCTTCTTTTCTACTACCGCGTCGGTCTGATAGATAGCTTGTCTGTCAAACTTGATATAGCTTTTGCCGGACTGTTCGGTACCCGTTTCCAAAACGAAGGTATTTTCTTCATTGTCTACTTCAACTACTATGCCGCAGATTCCGCCGATGGTTTTAACCTTGTTTCCGGGCTTAACCGCATTGATTAAGTCTTGCGCGTCCTGCTCTTGCTTTTTGCGCTTTTTGTTTGAAAGGAAATAGAAAACCGCGATAACTACTATAAGTACCGCAACGATACCAAGCATTATATATTGACCGTAACCGCTATTTGCGGGAGCTTCGTCAAGCAAAGAAGTAAGCATAATTTCTCCTAAAACTTTAATTTATTTTACTATAATATTTTTTATTGCTAATTGCAAGCAATTTTAAACTCAAATAAATTTTTTGCCTTAATTTTCACAAAAAAACGCCGTTTTTATTCACATTTCCCGAACTCGGAATAGAATTTTTCCGCAAAATCGGTAAGGCTGTCGGCAAAAATAGCCTCGCGCATATCCGCCATAAGCTTGTGCAAAAAGGTTATATTGTGCAAGCTTAACAGCATTGACGCCAGCATTTCGTTCACGTTGACGAGGTGCCTTAAATACGCCTTAGTGTAATTTTTACAGCAGTAGCAATTGCACTTTTCGTCCAAAGGCGTAAAGTCTTGCGCATAGGCTGCGTTTCTTACTACTACCTTCCCCTTCGAGGTAAACGCCGTACCGTTGCGTGCAATTCTGGTTGCAAGCACGCAGTCGAACATATCAACCCCGCGCTTTACTCCCTCGATAAGGCAGTCGGGGCTGCCGACGCCCATTAAATATCTTGGAACGCCTTCGGGCAGTTCGGGACGCATCAAATCAAGCATTTTATACATAAGGCTTTTGGGTTCGCCCACTGAAAGCCCGCCTATTGCTATTCCCTCAGTTGCGTGGGGCTTAGCTCGGCGCAAGCTTTCCATTCTAAGGTCGTCGTAAAAATTACCTTGTACTATGGGGAAAAGAGCCTGGTCGTCCCTCGTCTTTGCGGCAAGGCACCGCTCCAACCAACGGGAAGTGCGCTCCATGGCAACCTCCGCTTGGCTGTGAGTATAGCCGTACTCACTGCACTGGTCGAACTGCATTATTATATCGGCACCGAGGTTCTCCTCGATAGTTATAACTTTTTCGGGCGTGAAAAGGTGCTTCGAGCCGTCGATATGCGAGTTGAAATAAACGCCTTCGTCCTTGATTTTGTTTAACTTCGTCAAAGAAAATACTTGAAACCCGCCGCTATCCGTCAAAATGGGCTTGTCCCAGTTCATAAATTTGTGCAACCCGCCCGCCTTTTTGACAAGCTCGTCACCCGGACGAAGGTACAAATGGTAGGTGTTCGAAAGGATAATTTGCGAGCCTGCCTCTTTCAAATCACGCGGGTACACACCCTTAACCGTTGCTTGCGTGCCAACGGGCATATAGACGGGCGTTTTAATATCACCGTGCGGGGTATGGAACACCCCCGCTCTTGCGCCCGTATATTTATCGATATGTTGTAATTCAAAACTAAAACGTTTCATTTTCTTAATATATAAAGGTTGCGTCGCCGAAGCTGAAAAATCTGTACTTTTCTTCAACGGCGGTTTTGTATAGGTTTAATATTTCTTCTCTGCCCGTGAGCGCGGCAACCAACATTATCAAAGTGCTTTCGGGTAAATGAAAGTTGGTTATAAGCGCATCTACGCACTTGAACTTATAAGGCGGGTAGATAAATATCTGCGTATTACCTTTTTTAGGCTTTACCGTGCCGTCGTCTTCGGCAACGCTCTCAAGCGTCCTAACCGAGGTCGTACCTACGGCAATTATCCTTCTGCCCTCTTTTTTTGCGGCGGTTATAATCTTTGCCGCCTCTTCGCCAACCTCGAAGTATTCCGAGTGCATCTTGTGGTCGGTAATAATTTCTTCCTTTACGGGGCGGAAAGTGCCAAGCCCCACGTGTAAAAGAACTTCGGCTATCTGAACGCCCTTCGCCTTGATTTTTTCAAGAAGCTCTGGGGTAAAGTGCAAGCCCGCCGTAGGCGCCGCCGCCGAGCCGTCAACTTTTGCATAAACGGTTTGATAGCGGTTTTTATCTTGCAGCTTTGCCTTTATATAGGGCGGCAAGGGCATTGAACCGAGCCTTTCCAAAATTTCTTCAAACACGCCGTCGTATTCAAAGTGAACTATCCTTTCGCCGCTGTCGGTTATGCCCGTAACGGTTAAAGAAAGCTCATCCGAAATATAAAGCCGTTTACCCACGGTACATTTTCTTCCGGGTTTAACCAGTACTTCCCAGTCGTTTACATTAAGCCGATTAAGTAAAAGCACCTCTACCGCTCCGCCGTTTTCCGTTTTTGCATACAGACGGGCGGGCAGAACCTTCGTATTATTGACGACGAGCACGTCCCCCGCTTTCAGATAATTTATAATATCCCTGAAAACTTCGTGCTTAACCTCACCCGTGTTTCTGTTATAGGTCAAAAGGCGCGATGAATCCCTCGGGGTTGCGGGCGTTTGAGCAATTAATTCTTCGGGCAAGTCGTAATAAAAATCACTCTTTTTGTACTGCATAGTTATTTATCGTTTCTGTCAAATAAGGAAATCTGTTCGCGTTGTTTTTCGCTGGGGGTAAGTCCCAAATGTTCGTACCCGCCGCGAAGAATCATTCTGCCGCGGGGCGTGCGGGCAATAAAACCGAGCTGTAAAAGATACGGTTCGTAAACGTCCTCGATAGTACCAGCGTCCTCGTTGATGGTCGCAGCAAGCGTTTCAAGCCCGACGGGTCTACCGTCAAACTTTTCTATCATAGCGCGAAGCAAAGCCCTATCTACTTCGTCAAGCCCCAAATCGTCCACTTCCATCTTTGCAAGCGCAAACTTTGCGTCCGCAAGCGTCACGGTAGGGTTGTTGTTTATGGTTGAGAAGTCGCGCACGCGCTTTAAAAGCCGGTTTGCAATTCTGGGCGTACCGCGTGAACGCTTTGAAATCTCTTTCGCCGCGCCGTCCTCTATACTTATGCCGAGGGTGCGGGCACTTCTTGAAACTATTTCCTTCAACTCGTCCGGCGTATACATTTCAAGTCGGCATATAATGCCGAACCTGTCGCGCAAGGGGTTTGCAATCATACCCGCACGGGTAGTTGCGCCGATAAGCGTGAACTTCTTCAATGAAAAGCGGATATTACGCGCACTCGGGCCTTTGCCGACGATTATATCGAGGGCGTAGTCCTCCATTGCCGAATAAAGTATTTCTTCAACGCTGTGGTTTAAGCGGTGAATTTCGTCAATGAACAGAACGTCGCCGTCGTTGAGGTTGGTGAGTATTGCCGCCAAATCGCCGCTTCTCTCTATCGCGGGGGCGGAAGTAAGCTTTAACTGCCCGCCCATTTCACCGGCGATTATGTGTGCAAGCGTGGTTTTACCCAGACCGGGAGCGCCGTACAAAAGAACGTGCTCCAAAGCCTCGCCCCTCTGTTTTGCGGCGTTCATATAAACTTTTAAGTTTTCCTTGACCTTACTTTGTCCGACATAGCCTTCAAGCGTCTTGGGGCGGAGAACGTTTTCTTCAAAATCGTACTCACCCTTAGTGCTTTGCACTAATCTGTCGTCCTCAGAGGTGTATTCTTCTTCATCGTCAAAAAACATTTTAAATTACCTTACATACCTTGAAGGGCAAGCCTTATAATATCTTCGATATCCTTTGCACCGGCGTCTTTTGCTCGGGAAATTGCCTTTGCGCTTTCCGCACGTGTAAAGCCGAGGGTCATAAGCGCAACCACGGCATCCTCGTCCCCGCTTGAAATTCTTACGGGAACGGGTTCTCCCGAAACGGGCGAAGCGGAAAGGTCTGCCGAAACCTTTTCACGAAGCTCCAAAATAATGCGCTCCGCCGTCTTCTTGCCCATACCTTTTACGGTGGAAAGCCGCTTTACGTCGTTCGTGGCAATTGCAGTCGCGACCTCGCCCGCGTTCATACCCGAAAGAATGGCAATGCCCATTTTAGGACCAACGCCCGAAACCGAAACGAGCTTTAAAAACATTTCTTTTTCCTCTATAGAGGAAAAGCCGAATAAACTGACCCCGTCCTCGCGGACTTGAAGGTATGTGAAAACCTCACCCTCTTTTTTGCCGGCAAGTGAATTGTACGCCGTGCCCGTAACCAAAACCTCGAAGCCTACGCCCGAAGCCGTTTCAATGAGTGCGGTCTCAGGAGTTAAAGATAAAATTTTTCCTTTTAAAAAGCCTATCATAAACTGTCCTTATTTTATATTGAAAAGTTTGCCGAAGCGTGAAGTGTGCGCATGGCACAGTGCAACCGCCAAAGCGTCCGCCGCATCGTCTGGGCGAGGAATTTTATCTAGGTGCAACAGCGAAGTAACGACGTGCATCATCTGAATTTTATCCGCCTTGCCGTAGCCCGTCAAAGACTGCTTTATCTGGTTGGGCGTGTACTCGTATAGCTTACCGCAGTACTTTATGCAAGTTAAAAGCATAACACCCCTTGCGTGGGCAACGGGAATACCCGTCGTAATGTTCTTTGAAAAGAACAGCTCTTCCACAGCTATTTCTTCGGGCTTGTACTTGTTCAGAATTTTGTTTATACCTTCTTCCAACATGGCAAGCCTAACGGGTAAGCTTTCAGTCTTGGGCGTTAAAACCACGCCGTAATCAACGGGGACGGTATTATCGTTTTTAAGTTTTTCTATAACCCCGTAGCCCATAGTTGCAAGTCCGGGGTCAAGTCCTAAAATAATCATTACTATAATTGTAATTTAATTTGTCGAATATGTCAACTTTTTGTATTTAGAGAATTTATATAATTTAACCGCCCACGTTTATCTAAAACACGGGCGGTTTTTCGTTTAATTTTCAGTGCAATTTTTCAATTGACCCCAATATATGCTTGAAATAACGGGGTTTTAGCGGTAACTTTCAGCCAACTTTTTAAATGCGGGAAGCGAGCGTTCAAGCATATTCGGAGCAACGCAATAAGAAATTCTTACGTAGCCCTCACCGCCGAAATCGTCACCGGGGACGATTAAAAGCTCGTACTTTTTCGCCCTTTCGCAGAAGTCAACCGCCGATTTTTCTGGCGATTTTACGAACATATAGAACGCTCCGTCGGGTTTTACCACTTTAAAGCCATATTCAGTAAGTGCGGAATAGAGTTTATCGCGGTTGCGTTTGTAAATAGAAACGTCGGAAGTAAGGTTATAAACCTTTTTAATAAGCTGTTGAAACAGGTTCGGCGCACACACGAAACCGAGTGCTCTACCCGCTCCGCATACGGCAGCATATACCTCGGAAAAGTCAGGCATTTCATTGTTGACCCCCACGTATCCTATTCTTTCGCCGGGTAAAGAGAGGCTTTTCGAATACGAATAGCATACCAAACTGTGCTTATAATAGTTCATAGCAAAGGGCACTTTCGTGTTTTTATCATACACGAGCTCTCTATACGGCTCGTCCGCAATAAGATAAATGGGGTTGCCGTACTTTTTAGAGTACTTTTCAAGCAGTTTGGCAAGCGTTTTAATCTCGTCTTCGGTATAAACGACGCCACTCGGATTATTGGGGGAATTCACGATTACCCCCTTAGTATGTGCCGTTATCGCGCTTTCGAGCTTTGAAAAATCTATATGGAAGGTATCCTCCTCACACTTCACGGGAATAAACTTTCCGCCGGCGTGCTCGACAAAAACTCTATACTCCGGAAAGAAGGGCGCAAAGGTGATGACCTCATCCCCCTCGTTCAAAAGAGCGTTTAAAACTATGGTAAGCGACGCCGCCGCACCGCAAGTTATATAAAAGCAGTCCGCGTTCAGCTTCGTGCCGAAGCGGGTGTTGGTGTAGTCGGCAAGAACTTTTCTCGTTTCGAAGTCGCCTTGCGCGGAAGTATATCCGTGCAAGTATACGGGGTCGTAGGTATCCACTATTTCCTTTATAGCTGCGTTTACTTCGGGCGGGGTCGGCACGTTGGGGTTGCCGATAGAAAAGTCGAAAACGTTCTCCTCCCCTATCTCCACTTTACGCTTTTTGCCGTACTCGAAAAGTTCCCTTATACAAGAACGAACCGTACCACGCTGTACGTTTTTCTGGTTAATCATAGTTAACTCCTTTAACTGATTTACACGATTATACCATAGCGCACAAACTTTTACAAGAAATTAAATAATAAAAAATAATTCCCCGCTGCGTACGGGGAATTTAACCTGTTAAATCTTTTCTGAAGGTTTCCATTATTCGGTTTTCTATACGCGATACTTGCACTTGGGAAACGCCCAGCATATTCGCAACTTCGCTTTGTGTCATATCGCGGAAATATCTTAGCATTATCACCTTTTTGTCGCGGTCGGGCAAGCTGTCTATCGCGGTTTTCAGTTGTAAGGAATCGATTATATCTTCTTGATTATCCTCTACGGGCAGTTTTTCAAGCAGTTCTTGCCCCTTTTCGTCCTTGTAGTCGCCTTGGTTGTAAATTGACACGGGCATCTTCGTTGAGCCCATAGTGAACACCACTTCGCTTTCGGGCATATTGAATTCATCGGCAATAACCTTTATCGAAGGCTGCGCGCCGTGCTCGGTAGAATACTTTTCGATGAATCGGTTGATTTCCTTGGCACAACACTTTATCGCACGGGAAACCTTTATGCTTCCGTCGTCGCGCATAAACCGCTTTATTTCGCCCGCAATCATTGGCACGGCGTAGGTTGAAAAGCGCACGCCGAACGCCTCGTCAAAGCCGTTTATTGCCTTTAAAAGCCCCATTGAAGCAAGTTGATACAAGTCGTCGTATTCAACGCCTTTATTTAGGTACCGCCGGACTATGCTTTTTATTAAGTTGTTATTCTCTAAAATAAGCGTCTCTTTTGCACCGTCGTCGCCCTGTTTCGCTTTACGAATAAGGTCGTTCGTCTTATCGACGTCAAGCATTCTCCACTTCCGCTTTAAAACTTTTTGACATATAAACGACCGTTCCTTCGCCTTGAATGGAATTTACCTTAAACTCGTCCATAAAAGTTTGCATAATGGTAAAGCCCATTCCCGAACGCTCGTCCGAAGGTGCCGACGTATAGAAAGGCTGTATCGCTTGATTTATATCCGCAATGCCCTTTCCCGTGTCGCTGACCTTTATATGTAAAGAGTTTTCCTCTATCTCGCACTCGATGGTTACAAGCCCCAAATTGCCCTTGTAGGCGTGAACCGTGCAGTTCGTTACAGCCTCTGACACGGCGGTTTTTACGTCGGACAAGTCGGAAAGGCTGGGGTTTAATTCAAGACAGAACGCCGCAACCGCGTCGCGTGCAAAGGCTTGATTGCGGGGAAGTGAATAGAATTGAAGTTTCAAATAATTTTTCGTCATCTTTTTCGTCCTTTTACTCTGCTTTGGGTATGAGGGAATAAATTCCGCTTAAATTCAAAATTTTGTCGGCGGCAAAATTCGGCTTATCCACGTAAAGCGGAATTGAAAGCTTAGCCGCTTTTTTGTATCTGCCGATCAAAAAACCTATGCCAGTGGAGTCCATAAACGCCACGTCGGACAAATTAATTACTATTTTCGAAACGCTTAAATTGTCCTCGATTAGTTTGTCGCACTTTGCGCGGGCGGCTTGGGAAGCGCACTCGTCCATTTCGCCCGAAAGACTTATGTACAGAATTTTGTTTTTAGTGTATCCCGTTACAACCATTTGGTTTTCTCCGTAGTTTTTTTAAAATATTACTATATTTTCGCATGTAAATTTTGAAACTTTTTGTCGGAATTTACAAAATACTGTTGATTTAGCGAAGTGATCGCCGCGCTTTTATACCGTTGACATTCGGGCTAAAATATGCTACTATTTGACGTAATAACGGTTAAGCAATTACAAAGGAAAAACGCATGAAAATCATTTGGCACGGCACGGCATCGATTGAAATGAGCACCCAGACGGGAACGATTCTTTTTGACCCGTTCGTTCCGTTGAACGGCTCGCCCATCGACGTTAAGATAGAAGACTTCGTTAATTGCGACGATATTTTTATCACGCACGGACACTTCGACCATATTGCTAACTTGCCGGAGATTTATAAGCTTAACCCTAACGTCAAAATTCGCTGTACCAAAACCCCTTACCGCACGCTTGTAAAAAGCGGCATTCCGAAGGAAAATCTCGTACTTATTAATTTCGGCGACGAGCTTTGCGTCCACGATTTTAAGATACGCGTCTTTCACGGAAAGCACGCAAACTTGCCTAAGCTGACTTTTAGACGCGCCCACAAGTACGTCCATGCGCCCACGAGAAAAAACATCCCTTATATCGTTCACGAAATTAAACGCTGCAAGGAACACGATGAAACCGTATTCTACGAAATAGAAGCCGAAGGAAAACGCGTATCCCTTATGGGAAGCTTGAACCTGCGTGAAGGCATCGGCTACCCCACCGACAGCGAACTTCTTATTATGGCTTATAACGGCTGGGATGACAATTTCCCGCCCGCTGTTCGCGCCATAGAAACCTTAAAACCCCAAAAAATTTTCCTTGACCATTTCGACAACACTTTCCCGCCCCTTACTGAAGAAGTAAACGTTGCGCCAATATTAGAGAAATATTCGGGGAAGATACGGCTATTGGAACACAACAAAACCGAAGTCCTGTAAAAACCGATAGCAACAAATATTTTGAAGAAAATAGTTTAAATTGCTTTGAAAATTACTTGACAAAATTTTGCGGGTATATTATTATATTTTAGCATTATGCGTTAAGCGTAATTCCCTTTAAGGGCCTTTAGCTCAGTTGGTTAGAGCGGTCGGCTCATAACCGATTGGTCCGCGGTTCGAGTCCGTGAAGGCCCACCATCTTAATATTGTTTTTTATTTGGCCCTATAGCTCAGTTTGGTTAGAGCGCCAGCCTGTCACGCTGGAGGTCGACGGTTCGAGCCCGTTTGGGGTCGCCAAATTTTTTTAAAGCGCCGAAAGGCGTTATGCCTCGGTAGCTCAGATGGTAGAGCGGTGGACTGAAAATCCATATGTCGGCGGTTCGATTCCACCCCGAGGCACCACCCGAACGGGCGGAACTGCTGGTGTAGCTCAATTGGCAGAGCAGCTGATTTGTAATCAGCAGGTTGTGGGTTCGATTCCAATCACCAG
>CAMWQS010000030.1 GCA_947176485.1 uncultured Clostridia bacterium
ATATTATATAATTTATTTTTGAGTTTTGCAATAACTTTTTGATATCTGCTACTTTGAAATTTTTTATCTTACTGTCTTGCGAGCCTATGATTTCACATTCGGTAACCATATCCCACAGCGCGATTTTCCGTCTTTTGAGAAAGTCTTTCTTTCCGTCTACACTTAAAGGCACATCTTCGCCGAAAAAACCGCAAACGGTCTTCCAAAAACGGTTTTGCTTGTTCCCGTAATAGAACTCCACTTGTCGACTTTTAACCGACGGGAAGCTGCCGAGTATCAAAAGGCGGCTGTTTTCATCGTAAAACGGCTCAAAGCCGTACTTTATCTCACCCATATCAAAGCGGCTTATCCACTGCGCCGACGAGAGCAATTGCCTTGTGGCTATCGTCGAAGTTCATATCTACTGCGTCGAGAACGTCGTCCAATGTTACGGCGTTTAACTTGTTCACCCTATCTTCAAAGTCGTAGACTTTGCCGCTGTACAAAAGCTCTTTCCCAAACAAAAGCATCTGCGAACTGGTGCTTTCTTGCGAGAAAATCGACGACGATAAAAGCTGTTCCTTGCCGCGCACGAATTCTTCCTTAGAGATATTTTTTCTTTTTATATCCGCGATGCAATTATAAATTGCGTCAACAGACTGCTTGTACTTTTCGGCGTTAACGCCCGCATAGACGGACAACGCGCCCGTTTCGGCATACGTTGATACGTACGAATACACGGTATATGCAAGCCCAAGTTCTTCTCTTACAGTTTGGAACAAGCGTGAAGAAACGCCGCCGCCAAGAATGACGTTCATAATTTGCGTTGCGTCGTAGTGCTTGTCGTATCTCTTTACCGAGGGGAAAGCTATTCCTATATGAACCTGCTCTATATCCTTGTGCTTATAAACCGATTTTCCTTGAAGCTCAACCTCAACTTCTTGTCTTTTGCAGCATCTTTTTTCAAGATTGGAAAAATATTTTAAAACAAGCTCTTCCGCAAGGTTGACGTCTATATTGCCCGCCATTGAAATTACGATATTATCGGGAACGTAGTGCTTGTCCATATAGCCCTTAACGTCGGCTTTGGTAAAGCCTGATACGTTCTTTTTGGGACCTAAAATATTTCTGCCGTAGCCCTTGTCGCCGAAGTAAGCGTTCGCAAGCAAATCAAGGCACAAGTCGTCCGGCGTGTCCTCGTTCATGTTTATTTCTTCGATAATTACGCCCTTTTCCTTGGCCATTTCGTCCTCGGGGAAAGTGCTTTCAAGGAAAATATCCGCAAGAATTTCAAATGCCTCTGCCGCGTGCCCCGTGGTTGATTTTGCGTAATAGCAAGTCATATCTTTACCTGTAAACGCGTTCATCTGCGCGCCTATTCTGTCCATTTCGTCGGAAATTTGGAAGGACGTGCGCTTTTTTGTGCCTTTGAACGTCATATGCTCGATAAAATGCGAAATCCCGTCCTCTCTGTCGCTCTCTTGCGAGGCGCCCGTGTGAACGAGAATTCCCATAGTTACGGACATAAGTGCGTCCATTTTGTTTACGATAAGTTTAAGACCGTTGTCAAGTGTTTTAAAGTGTACCATTATTCTCCTAAAATTTGAGAAACGGTTTCGGTTTTTAACCCGTTTTCTCTTATGTAATTTAATATTCTCGGCAGAGTTTTAACCGTTACGTCCTTAGGGTGCATAAGGATAAACTCCCCCGCTTTCAATTCGTCAGTTGCGCGTGAATATATCAAGTCTTCGTTATTATCACGCCAGTCGATAGTGTCCCTTGACCACATTATAACCTTCATATTAAGGAAAGCGCAAGCAGAAAGCGTGTTTTCGCAAAAAGCGCCGGAAGGCGGGGCAAAAAGCTCTACCTTCTGCCCGCAAATCATTTCAAGGAGTTTTACACTCGGGCGTATTTCCTCCAAATTTGCGTCGTAGGACATTTTTGAATGGTCTTTGTGAAAATACCCGTGGCTACCCATTCCGTGCCCACGCTTGAAGATTTCACGCACGCAATCGACGTTGTCGTCCGCCCAGCTTCCGCCTATAAAGAAGGTTGCCTTCGCCTCGTACTCGTCAAGAATATCGAGGATACTCAAAACGTTCTCCGTGCTTTCGTATACGTTGAAGGTAAGCCCTACCGCACCGCTGTCTTCGTTTCCACCGTAATAAAGGTTGGTGTTTTCATAGATAACGGCTTGCGCGTTTCCGCTGAAATAACCGATAAGCGACACGCCCGTAATTACCAAAATCAAAGTAAGATTAGTAAGTATCGTAAATAACTTGCCTTTCAATAGTTTACCTCAAATGAAACGTTTTAATCAATTATATGATATTCCGTTCAAGGTAAGCATATTCAAAGTAACAAGCCTATTTTAATTTAATAAAAGTAACCCCCGTTTCACCCTCGCCGTATTTGCCGAGGCGGAAGCTTTCCACGTTCTTGTGCCTTTTAAGGTGTTGGGAAATCGCGCTTCTAAGTTTGCCCGTACCGACGCCGTGAATTACCTTTATTTCTTCCAAATTATCCGTTACGGCACGGTCAATGAAGTTGTCAACCTCGTAAAGCGCCTCCTCAACCGTCATCCCCAAAACGTTTATTTCAAGAACGGGCATAGACTTGGGCAATTTTTTTACAACTTTAACGTTCTTCGGTTTAACCTTTTCTTCACCTATAATCAGTAAATCTTTCAGTTTTAAGTGCATTTTAAGGCTTCCGCACAAAACTTCCGCCTCACCCTTTGCAGGGTTGAAAGAAGTAACTTGCCCTCTGCAGTCCATAGGTTTAACGAATACGGTAATTCCAACCCTTATATTCTGTGCCGTTGCGGGTATATAGTCCGTGACTTGCTTTTTATCCTCTTCCTCGTCAAACGCCTTGTCTTTCAGCTTGTTTTTAAGGGTGCGGGCAGCTATCAAATCCGCCTCTTTCAGCTCTTCCTTTTTGAAAATTTCTTCGATAGCCGCAAGCATTTCTTCGGCTTGCTCGGTGCGCTCCGCAATTATTCTTCTGCTTTCCGTACGCGCAGAACGGTTTATTTTCTCTCTTTCACGGTTAAGCTCGGCAATTTGCGCGTTGACTTTGTCAAGCTTTTCACGCCATTCAAGTTGCATTGAGGAAACTTCGGCAAGCTTTCTTTCTGCCTCTATCCTACTTTCTTCGGCGCGGCGCACTACGTTTTCAAAACTTCTTGCACCCTCGGACAAATAGCTTTCCGCACACTCGAGTATTTCCGCACTCATTCCGAGCCGCCTTGAAATTGCCAAGGCGTTACTTGCCCCGGGTAAGCCTATTTTTATCCTGTAAAGGGGCTTTAAAGTGTCGGAATCGAATTCCATACTTGCGTTTTCAATTCCGCCTACGGTGTAAGCAAACTCTTTAAGCGGCGTATAATGCGTAGTTACCACGCCCTTTGCACCGCAGTCCAAAAGGTGTTTTACAACTGATTTTGCTATTGCTTGACCCTCGTCGGGGTTTGTGCCGCCGCCAAGTTCGTCAATAAGCACGAGACTGTTCCCGTCGGCACCTTCGCAAATATTTATAATATTCGTAATATGCGAAGAAAAAGTCGATAGACTTTCTTCTATACTTTGACTGTCGCCTATATCGCAGAAAACGTTTTCAAAAACCCCGACCGAGCTTCCTTCCGCTGCGGGGATATAGAGCCCGCAGGCAGCCATTAAGCAGAAAAGTCCGCAAGTTTTTAAGGTTACGGTTTTACCGCCCGTGTTCGCGCCGCTTAAAAGCAAAAAGTTATACTCTGCACCCAGTTCAATTGATACCGGTACAACCTTATCTTTATCGATAAGCGGGTGCCGCCCCTTGACTATATCGATATAGCCGCGGTTGTTAACTTTGGGCTTAGTGCATTTTTTATTGTAGCAATATTCTGCTTTTGCAAATCTGCTGTCAAGCTCGGCAAGAATTTCAATATCGGTGTTTAGCTGACCTGCCATAGCGCCCAAACGAATTGATAAAGCTTTTAAAATAGCCTCTATCTCTTCGCGCTCGTCAATAGTCAGCGCAATAAGCTCGTTGTTCAGTTCAAGAATATATTCGGGCTCGATAAAGAAGGTTGCACCCGTTTTGGAACGGTCGTGTATAAAACCTTTTACATGCGTTTTGTGCTCGGCTTTGACGGGAACGACGTATCTGTCGTTTCTGATAGTTACAATTCCGTCTTGCAAAAATTCGGAGTACTTACCCGAAGCGTACTCGGCAAGCTTTTCGCGTATGCGGGCATTTAAACTTTTGATTTTTACTCTTATAGAGTAAAGTCTGTCGCTTGCCCTATCGCTTAAAGCGTCAACCGATATAATTTTTTCACAGATATCGTCCTCAAGCCCGCGGTCAAAATAAATATTGCGGGTCAACGACTTGGTAAGCGGCAACTCGTCTTCAAGCTTTTCAATACCGTTAAAAGCAACTCTTGCAGAACGCAACAGCGCCGCACAGTCCAAAAGCTCTTTACAAGATAGGGTTGACCCCTTCTCCGCCCGCGCCAGCACTTCCGAAACGTCCGGAAAAGCTTCTACTTTGCCCACGCCGTAGGTATAAAGAAGCTTATCACACTCCTCGGTAATATCAAGCCTACGCCTTACCTCGGCTAAATCGGTTAAAGGCTTGCACGCCAAAATAAGCGACTTGCCCTTTTCAAGCGCCGCATACTCCGAAACCGAAGCAAGAATTTTATTCAGTTCGAGTTTTTCCAAACTTTTATTGTCCATAAATCAAAAAACCGACTGTTCTGAATGTCCGCGTGTGTAAATTTTCAGGTATTCGCGCAACAGTTTATTGTCCTTGCATGCAGCAATAAGCTTATTGGGTTCTTTTTGCAGAGTGCAGTCAACGAGTGCGCCGGTATGCGTAGCTGCCGCAACGGGTGCGCAGTTGTACAATTCAAACCTGCACGCCCCCGTTTTATATCTTCTAAGCGGGAATTTCCTGCCGTTTTCATCGGTTAAAGTGTAATTTTCACGCTTATCGCAAGTAGCACACTTTCTTTCAAACGGGCAATAAATTAAATCCATCACCTTAATATCGCCCGCAGTCAAATAAAAAGTATTTTCCGCCGTAATACTATCTGCTTCGGAAAGCGTCAACTCCTTTGATAGCGCAACGTACTTGGCGTTGCAAACTTCGACGTCAACTCTGTTTGAAATATTAAAGCCCGTCCCCGCGAACAGCGGCAAATTAAGCTCCTTAGAAAGCGCAATTGAGTATAAGCCGTCAGAATAAATTCCGTCGAAAAGCGGCGCAATTTTCTTTACTTCTTCAACTTCCTTGCCCGTTAAATACGGCGGAAGAAACAGATACTTTTCACCATTGAAATTTCTTGTAAGCGTAGCAATGTCGGTGTTAAAATCTGACAGTTTAAGTATGCCTATATCTGCGTTTAAATTGCATAAACTTGTGCAAATTGCCGCAATTTTTGTATTTTTACCGCCCTTTTTCTGTGAAATCGTAATATTGAATGCGCTAACTTTATGAAAATTTTCATTAAGATTTTCATAAAAATTTTTGTATGCGTTTCGTCTTAACGCGTTGAGTTTGGATGCGGGCATAAACACGCCGTCGGTTTCCACCGCACCGAAGTTGACTTCAAAGGGGTACTTGTCAATTTTTCTAAACGCGTTTTTAATTTCTTCCACAGTAAGCGGGCGGTTCTGCGCACCTTCAAGTATTTTCTCACCGAAAAATTGTACGCCGTTTATAGCTACTTCCGCTCTATTCCCCGCAAGAAGTTTAATTGCAACTTTAATAGGCAATTTGCGTTCAGTCGATAAAAGTCTTTCGTTAAGCACCGTATCCGTCGTAACGAAAACTTTATCACCGTTTTTTAAGCGGGCTTTGGTTGAAAGCGCAAAGCCGCCTTTCGTATCGCAAAGGTAGCTTGCACCACCTACTTCTTCTCCGCCCCTTAAAATTTTGAAACCGTCGCCTTTAGTGAATTTTTGACGACTTTGGCAGATAAATTTGCCGTTTTCAACCTTAATTACGCCTACGTATTCGCCGATATGCCCTTGAACTTGCGATGAAATAAACGATTTATCTTGCCCGAAAGCAAGCCCTTTCGTATAATTGCCGCGATTAAAAGTGCGCTTTAAGTCGCTTAAATCGCCCTCGTTTTCTGATTTGTCAAGCAAATTTCTGTAATACTTTACGGCAGCGGAAACGTATTCGGGTCGCCTCATTCTGCCTTCGATTTTAAAAGAAACTACACCCGCTTCAATAAGTTTTTCAACGCTTTCCCCAACGCTTAAATCGGATAATGAAAGCCTATACGCACTGTCTTCAAACCCTTCGCGGGCAATAGAGTATTTCTTTCTGCACGGCTGTTTGCACTTTCCGCGGTTGCCGCTGTTTCCGCCCGCAAACGACGATAGATAGCACTGCCCGGAAAAGCAAGTGCAAAGCGCACCTTGAATGAAAACTTCGGTTTCTATAATTTTTGCTATCTCTACAATATCGTCATAGGCAGTTTCCCGTGCCAAAATTACCCGGGAAAATCCGTATTCTTTAGCAAGCTTTGCTCCGTACACGTTACAAACGCCCGCTTGCGTTGAAAGGTGCAGAACGATTTCGGGGCAGTGTTCCTTTAAAAACTTACCCACGAATATATCCGAAATAATTAATGCGTCAGCGCCGCTATTCCACGCTTTTACGGCGGCGGCAACGAAGTCCGCCAGCTCACCGTCTTTTACGAGGGTATTCATAGCAACGTAAACCTTTACGCCGAACGCATGGCAATATTTTGAGATTTCTTCAAAATTTTCATAGTCGAAATTCTCCGCGGAGCTTCTTGCGGAGTATTCTTTCAACCCTAAATATATTGCGTCCGCACCGGCGTTTACTGCCGCTACTGCGCTGTTTTTATCCCCCGCAGGGGCTAAAATTTCAGACATATTACTTAATAAAACCGAATTTTTCTATTACTTGCGCAATTGCACCGTCGTTATTGGAAACCGAAACGAAGTCCGCCGCATCAATTAAAGCTTGAGTTGCGTTACCTACGGCAACGCCTACGCCGGCTGCCTTTATCATCGATAAATCGTTCAAATTGTCGCCAACCGCAACCGTTTTTTCAATGGGTATGCCAAACTTCTCGGCAAGATACTTTACCGCCGCGCCCTTATTGTCGCCAAGCGGGGAAACCTCTATAAGCACCTTGGCACTGCAAGTTACGTCGTACCTATCACCAAGCCTTTTTTGAAGCTCTTTGTACACTGCCTCTTGCTCGTCATGAGCAATCAAAATTGCAACCTTCTGACAAAACAGGTCTTTTCTCAATACGAAATCTACGATATCCCCGTCAACGTATTGCGCATCAATGCCTACGATGCGTTCATACTTTTGCAAGTATTCGTTGTCCTTAGGAATATCAGTGTACAAGTCGTCGCCGCTGTATACGTTAACGGGCTGCCCCAATTCTTTGATATTGCGGCAGATTTCCGCTATTCCTTCACTGCTAATTCCGCCGTTTTTCAGAAGCTTTCCGCTCTCGATATCGGCAATTACCGTTCCTTGATAGGCAACGACGAGCCCCTTCAAACCAAGCTCCCTAACACGCGGAAGAATACAGCAAGTCATTCTGCCCGTGCAAACTGCGAAAATACCGCCGCAAGCAATATAATTTTCAATCGCGGTACGCACTTCGGGTAATATTTGCTGATTATCGTCAATAAGCGTTCCGTCAAAGTCTGAAACTATCAGTCCGTAATTAATCTTTTTCATAAGTTTTCTTTTAAATAATCGTAAATATTCTGCGCTATCGCCTTGGAAATTCCGTTTACCCCGGCAAGCTCTTCAACGCTTGCACTCATAATTTTATCCAGCGTTCCGAATTTTTCTAATAGTGCCATACGCTTTACTTTGCCAACGCCGTCGATTTCCGAAAGCACGCTTTGAAGGTTGCGCTTAGAGTGCAAATTTCTGAAATAGGTTATTGCAAAGCGGTGTGCCTCGTCGCGGATTCTTTGCAGCATTTTCAACGAATAATCGCGGTGAGGAATTTTCACGCTTTCGTCGAAGTATAAGGTAAAAACCTCCTCCTCTCGCTTGGCAAGGGAAATAAGCTCTATTCCTTCGATATTGCGCATATCGAAAATTTCTTTTACCGCAGAAAGCTGACCCTTGCCGCCGTCTATAATTATTAAATCGGGCTTGGGGAACCTTTCTTCCTCGTCTGACCCGAGCTTGTCAAGCCTACGCGTCAACACCTCTTGCAAAGACGCAAAGTCGTTCGCACCCTCTACCGTCTTAATTTTAAAGCGGCGGTAGCTTGACCTGTCCGCTTCACCGTCGATAAATACCACCATAGAGCCGACTTTGTCAACTCCGCTGATATTCGAAATATCGTAACACTCCATTCGGCGCGGGTAAGCTTTTAGGGACAACAGCTCTTGCAAGTGCTTACAAGCGTTCACCGTCATGTCGTCTTTGTGCTTAATTTTGTCAACCGATTTTTCAAGATATTCTTCGGCGTTTTTCTTCGCCATTTGCAAAAGCCTTGCCTTGTCGCCTTGTTTTGCAAGGGTTACTTCAACGCTTTTATCAAACTTTTCTTTGAAATAGGTCTGCAAAAGCTCCTTTTCACAGAATTCTTCGCAGATAATTTCGGAAGGCACTTCGTGGTGCTGATAGTATTGAACTATAAAGGCAGTCAACGCTTCGCCGTCGGTCAAGTGCGCCTCGTCCAAAGCAAATGAACTTCCGCCTTGCATTATTCCCTTACGCGTAACTAAAACGTTGACCGCAGAATACAGCCCGTTAGTCGCGTACGCGATTATATCCGCATCGACGTATCGGTTCAAAGACGTTATACGCTTCGCTTCAAGCTTGGAAAGCATTTCAAGCTTTTTCTTGTAATCAAGGGCAAGCTCAAAGTTCTCGTTCTCGGCGGCGTTAAGCATTTTGCTTTGCAATAAGGTTTCCGCATCTTTATAGTTGCCGTCAAGAAAGCTAAGCGCGTTTTTTACCCTCACGGCGTAATCTTCTTTACTTATTTTGCCCGCGCACGGCGCAAGACATCTGCCTATATGATAGTTTAAGCACTCACGCTTTTTGCCCGTGGTTGCCGTGTGACAAAGGCGTACGCAAAACGTAAGTTGCAGAATTTCAAGAATATCCTTACAGCTTATTCCGCCCATAAAAGGTCCGAAGTACTTGCCGCCGTCCTTCTTTATCTTGCGGGTTATGGAAAAGTTAGGGAAGTCTTCCCGCATATTTACTTTTATATACGGATAAGTTTTATCGTCCTTTAAAAGGATGTTATACTTGGGCTTGTACTTCTTGATGAGGTTGTTTTCGAGTGCAAGAGCGTCTATTTCAGATTCGGTTATGATATAGTTGAAATCACGGATATTTTCAACCATTTTCATAACTTTTTCGGGCTTTTCGGAGCTGTGGAAATACTGGCGCACTCTGTTTTTAAGCACGCGGGCCTTGCCGACGTAGATAATATTCTTATACTCGTCAAGCATAATATAAACGCCCGGATTATCCGGAAGCAGTTTTAATTTTTCCTTAATAACGTCCATAATACCCTACTTTAAAGTATAGCATATACAAAGAATATTTGCAATATAAAAAATCTTGCCCATCGGCAAGATTTTTTATAATTAATTTTTTTTGTTTTTATGCACACCCGCAAGCGTCGGGACAAGACTTTTAGTTTGTTCAGCCGTATGCATTACAGTAACCTTTGAGCACATTGCAGAACTATCGTAATAGAACACCGAAGACTCGGTATCGAAGTTCTTGTTAAAGATATTGTCATTTGTAACTTTTGTCGTGCGGTTGGTAACAACGGTAATATTATAATCCTTGGTATTCAAAGCCTTGCTTCCGCTTCCCGTAACCGTGCAGTTGAACATCTTAGCAACGCCCTTCTTTTTGTCGCCGTCCTGCGTGGTTACAGGGTTGTTTGCGTTGTCGAAGTAGCAGGATTCGATAAACGCATAAGCGCCCGCACGAAGGGACATATTTGTGCCAGTGGACTTGTAGTAGTAGTTATTGTACATATGCATATTTGCCTGCCTGCCAAGGGGCAAACGGCTAGAGCACTGTTGATAGTAGTTGTGATGGAAAGTTACGTTTGCGGTCGTCTGATCGTCGCTGCCGCCGATAAGACCAGTCTTGTGGTTGTTATAATAATGAACGTAAGAAATCGTTACGTAGGAAACCTTCTTGAAGTCGGTTCCGCCATCACCTTCGTGTTTATCCTGCTCGTCGCTGACGTCCCAGTAATTTATGCCTTGATTGATAGTACAATTATGAATCCACAAACGCTTTGAATTGAAGTCGTCAGCAGCTTTTGCATTCGTGCTACCTTCGAAGCTGCAAGCGTCCTCGGTGTAGTCGTCGAAGGTAATGTTCCTTACTTCAATCGAATTACAACTTGCCCAGGTAAGGCCCCACTGGAAGATTTCCGCATCGTTGCCTATTCCCTCTAAGGTAACGTTCTTCACACCAGAGATCGAGCAGTTGTTCCAAGCCGAATCATACGCACCTAAGTTAGTCTTACTGTCTACCTTATAAGTCGCCTTGCTGGATAGTCCGTTCAGTATGGAGTACTTTGAAGTATCCAGTTCATTATATTTACCCGCTATCAGTTTATCTTGAGTAAGGTCGGAACTCGAAGTGGGAAGTCTTTTACCGTTCTTACCGACTATAACTTCTTCTTTCAGGTTGCCTTTATCCGTACCGTCTACCGTATTTTGGGTAGTTTTAGTATAAGTTACATTGCCCTCTTTCCATGTTGCCGCAGATATTTGACCTATTATACGGACGATTAGCGGAGTTTTTGTTCCTGCATTTTGTAAAATACTTACAATTCCGGTATACGACTTTCCGTCTATGGTTGCCTTTACGGTATTCTTGTTTCCCTCGTTAACGTAAACTATATTTGCACCACTCTTGGGTGTACCGTCGTCGTTATATGCGCCGACGCCACTGGTATAGTTAAAGTGCGCATAACCCGAACGGTCATAACTGGTAACGCTTACGTCCGTCGTTTTAATTTGACTGCCGGCTGTTACTTGTAAGGTATATTCACCCTCTTTAATACCGACTACGTCTGCACGGACTGTTCCCGCTGAATCGTTAACGCGAACGAGTTGGCTGTCAATTTCCGTATATTTTTCGCTGCCAGTTTTCGTTTTATATGCAACCGTGTAAGTACTTACGTTTTTAACGGTGTTAAATTCAACGTAAGCGCCTTCCTGATATCCTGCACTTGAAGTAATTGTCAACGTGTCGGTCGAAACTTTAGTCCAGCTTGCCGTAAATGACAGTGCACCTTTTGCGGAAGCGGGAATTGACCTAACGAGTTTACCATTACCGTCAAGCCAACCGTTGAAAGTATAACCGTCTCTTTTTGCTTCAGGCAAAGTTGTCTCTTCACCTTCTGTATATTGGGAAAGCCCACCGTTTACGAACTGACCACCGTCGAGATTTAAGATTACCGTTGACTTTGTGGGCGTTACAGACGAGCCTCCGCTTTTCCACTCACCGTAAAAAGATTTAGCACCAGACTCGCCAGCCGCAATTTGAGTTACCTTTTCACCAGTCAAATTAGAATTAGCAAACCAACCGTTAAAAGTGCTACCGCTCTTCGTCGGAGTGGGTAAGGTTACCTCTTCACCGTAGTTATAAGAAGTTATAGGGCTTTGATATGAATCGTCCTTAATAGTGAAAGTTAAATTGTAATTTTCGGGCGACCACTTTGCATAGTAGGTTTTATCACCCGTAGCACCGGTAGGTATCTGCAAAACTCTGTTCCCGGAAAAACTGCCGTCTGCATACCAGCCGTCAAAAGTGTAATGCTCTTTCGTGCCGTTTGTAGGCAAAGTACAAGCAGTACCCGAAGTGTATTGGGTTACGTTTTCCGTAAAATTACCGCCGTTTGGTTCAAGCGCTACGTTATATAAGTTGCCGTCGCCCGTACCGCCTTCCTCGCCACCGTTGCCGAAGAAATCGTCAAGCACGTCGCAAGCCGTTAAGGTTACCAAAGTTAACGCCATCAATAAAGCAATAATAATTTTTGCAAATGATTTTACTGTTTTCACGTCATTTCTCCAAAAATTTCGCTTATTATATTCTATCACGAAAAACGAAAATTTTCAACACTTTCAGATAATAATTTTCAATTAAATATTTATATACTCAAAAAGGCGGCAAAATTTGCCGCCTTTTAGCCGTTTTAAAGCTAACAGCCCAAGAATTCAACGCCTTTAAGCATAACGTCGTTAACGGTATCGTTCACAAGGCTATAAAAAATAATTTTGCCCGAACGCTCGCTTTTTACTATTCCTAAATTTTTGAGCAGCCTTAATTGGTGTGAAACGGTGGTTTGGTTGATTTCAAGCACACGCGACAAATCGGTAACGCACATTTCCGAAATAGCCAAAGCCGACAACATTCTCACCCTCGTAGGGTCGGCAAAAATAGAAAAGAAACAAACTATACTGTCAAGAACGTCCCCCTCCGGCACGTATTCTTTAACCAAATCTTTTGTGCGCCTATCCAATAACATCGTGTCTTGCATAACGCAACCTCCTGTAAAAATTATACCGCCGCGTATGCATAAGTGTCAAAATATTATAATGACGGATAGTGTCACAAAAATGCTTAGTTTGTCATTTATTCTCGATTGATAAAACTTTATATCCCGCGTCGGTTACGAGCGCGGTGATTTCCTCGTTATCAACCTCTTCACGGCTGCGGATAACTGCAATTTTCTTCTTCAACTTGACGTCTACGGATACGACGTTTTTTGCGGTTGAAAGCTTATCTTCAACTCTTTTTGCGCAGTGTTCACAGCACATTCCTTCGATATTGACGATTTTTTTCATAAATTTATCTTCCTTTTTAAATTTTTTGTTTTTATATAATAACAGCCTTAAAGCGTTGCCCACTACGAAAAGTGAGCTTACGCTCATACAAGCCGCCGCTATCATAGGGTTGAAAACGAAACCGAGCGCAGAGAACGCACCCGCCGCAACCGGTATCATTATTACGTTGTAGAAGAACGCCCAGAAAAGGTTTTCTTTAATATTACGCACCGTGGCGCGGCTTAAATCGAATACGGTGTCAAGCGTTCTCAAATCTTCGCTTACGAGGACTATATCCGCCGAATCGATGGCAACGTCCGTTCCGTTGCCCATAGCAATACCGACGTCGGCTTGTTTTAACGCGGGCGAATCGTTTATTCCGTCCCCGACCATAGCAACGCAACCGCCGACGGTTTGAACGTTTTCAACGGCTTTAAGCTTATCTTTTGGCAGAACTTCGGCAACGAATTCCTCTATACCAACACTTAAAGCCACGGCTTGCGCGGTATTTTGCTCGTCGCCAGTCAGCATCGCAACACGCATATTTCTTGCTTTTAACAGAGAAATCGCGTCTACGCTGCCCTCTTTTACGGTATCGGCAACGGCAATTAAAGCAAGCACTGACTTTTCGTCTGCAAGGAAAATTACCGTATTCCCGCTTTTTGAAAGCGCGGCAGCCTTGTCGGAAGCTTCTTTTGAAATCTTGACCTTTTCAAGCAGTTTTTTATTGCCCAAAAGGTACTTTTTGCCGTTATAAACGGCGGTTGCGCCTTTTCCTGTAAGATACTTGAAGTTTTCAACTTCACACGAGTCCACGGCGTACTCAACGACACACTTTGCAAGCGGGTGGTTTGAGTTCTTCTCTATTCCACAAGCAAGTTTTAAAGCGAAATCACGCTCACAATTAAATGGAATAACTTCGGTTACACGAGGTTTACCTTCGGTAATCGTCGCGGTTTTATCTAAAAGTACGGCGTTTATATTGCAGGTTTTTTGCAGACTTTCCGCATCTTTATACAGAATACCAAGTGACGCACCCTTGCCGGTTGCCGTCATTATTGCGACGGGCGTCGCCAAGCCCAAAGCGCACGGGCACGACACGACGAGCACGCTTATAGCGTAAGTTACGCAGTGCTCGGCAACGAACCCGCCGTCAACGAGCACCCAAATAAGGAAGGTTACGAGCGCGATTATTACCACCGCCGGAACGAAAATGCCTGCAATTTTATCGGCAATTTTCTGTATGGGGGCTTTGCTTGCGCCCGCTTCTTTGACCATTTTTATTATTTTGGAAAGGGTGGTTTCTTCCCCTACACGCTCTGCACGCATCTTTATAACGCCGCTTTTAACGAGAGCTGCCGAGGTAACTCCGTCGCCTTCAACGACTTCAACGGGCAAGCTTTCACCCGTAATCGCACACTTGTCTACGAACGCACTTCCGTTTATGACGGTGCCGTCAACGGGAATGTACTCGCCTTGTTTTACGATGAGGATATCGCCAGCCTTAACTTCCTTGACGGAAATCGTTTTCTGTTCGCCGTTAACTTCGACGGTTACCGTATCGGGGGCAAGTTTTAAAAGTTTTTCTATCTCACTACCCGTCTTTTTCTTCGATTTTTCTTCAAGCCATTTGCCAACCGTAACCAACGCCAAAATCATTGCGGCGGACTCAAAGTGCAAATTCATGGCGTTATTCATTGCGTCTTTGCCCAAGAAAATAAAGACGGTGAGAACGACCGAATAAATAAACGACACTCCCGAGCCAAGCGCAACCAAAGTATCCATATTAGGTACTTTTTTGAACACGGCAACCACACCGTTTTTGAAAAATGCATAGTTAACGCCGATTATTGCGGCTGAAAGTATAGCTTGATACAGCGCAAACCAGCAAGAATTGCCTTCGTGCGGGTCAATAAAAAACGGTATCGGCGCGCCCCACATGTGCCCCATTGAAACGTACATTAACGGCACGAGCAGGCAAACGGAAATAATAAAGCGGATAAACAGCTTCTTGTCTTGACTTTTTTCCTTTGTTACGGGTTCCTCGCCTTCGTTGTATATACCGTAGCCGAGTGATTTAACCGTGGAAAAAATATTATCTTCGGATAATACGGCATCGTCAAAGTCCACCTTCATGGATTTACCCATAAGGCTGACTTCACACAGCTCAACGCCTTTTAAGTTTTTAACCGCCCTCTCTATGCCCGACGAACAAGCCGAACAAGTCATCCCGGTTATAACGTATCTTTTTGTCAATTTCATCTCCGCATATATTTTTAACGGTTTTAGTCTTATTTAACCTTAATATAATTATAAAGCCTAATTCCTATAATGTCAATAGGAATTAGGCCGTTCAACATAAAATTGAAGTTTTAATATAATTTTTCAAAGAAATTGTTCTTATTTAATTCGTCTTCGATGCTTTTGCCCGAACCGAGTGCCAAAAGAACTTTCGCCGTTGCCATTTCAAAGCTTATCTCGTATGCCGTCGTGGGCGGGTAACTAAGTCGTGGGGGGGGGGCGGGGGGGGGGGGGGGGGGGGGG
>CAMWQS010000031.1 GCA_947176485.1 uncultured Clostridia bacterium
CCTTCTCTCATTAAGATGACGCCCTTACCGCCGTTTTTAATTTGGTTCGTTGCTTTGCTGAGCGCGTGCGTGAGGTCCAAAGGACTGTCTTCCGTGCCCTTGCCCGAGCTGGTGCCCGTGGGGGAAACGTAAATTGCGTCGGACGGAATATCGTCCACCGTTTCTACTTCGCGCTTATCCGTCTTCTTTATCCTCTCGACGAAGTCTTCGTCGCCGTAGAGAACGCCGTCAATAAAAGAATACTCCGTGGGTTTGACGGGCGGCTTTTTGTCGTCGCCGTCGTCGGGCTTGGTCTCCGGTTTCTTTTCTTCGTCTTCCGTGCCAGTCTGGGTGCCCGATTCCGCGGTGCTTCCTCCGTTACCCGTTTGGGCACCGTCCGAAGTTTCGCAAGCGGTTATCCCGAAAAGTCCGCCGACTGCAAATATTAAAGTGAATAGAATAATCAGAATTTTCTTTTTCATATATTCCCCCAGTCGTTTTTCACATTATAAATATTATACACTCTTTGCGGCGGGTTTGTCAATAACTAACAAAAAATGATACGAACTTACAATAAAAGTAAAGCAGTCGGGAGCTTTCGGTTCCCGGCTGTTTTCGTTTAAGAAGAAGTTTTTATTTTTTATTTAAAATATTTAATATGTTTGCGTATGCTTCGTTTGCAATTTCGTCTTCCGTTTTGGTTGCGTCCAATATAACGCTGTTGGGATATTCTTTAATTCTTTTATCAAACGAATTTTGCATGCTTATTAAAATGTCGTCGCTTTCATAGTCCTTTCGGTTGCCGCGCTTATTCAACCTTTCTACGGCAACTGAATAACCTGCTTGCAAATAGAAACACAAATCAAGTCGAGGAACTTGCATATAAATTGCGTGCATAATATCCTTATAATTTTGAGGGACGTTATAGGTATCGTTAAGCACTTCGAAATCAATATCGTACCTGTCGCATATAAGCACGTCCGCGGCAGCGTCAATCTTATTATAGTGTTCGGCAAATTCAAACGTCATGCCTATGCGCCTAACGATTTCAAATTCGCTTAAAGCTTCATGCCCGATGTTTTCCATTAAAGTTTTACAAGTGAAAGGCACTTTCGTTTGAACAACGGTAAGGCCGTCTTTAATAAGTTTTTCTTCCAGCTTTTCAATTAGGGTAGTCTTGCCTATTCCGTCAAGACCGCAAACCGCTATTTTTAACATTTTTTTATCTTTCCTTTGATTATCGTCAAGTACTTTGTCGGTGTGAGTTTGGGTATCGGTAATTTCATTCTTGGGTGTACCCGATAAACCCCAAACGAGTTTGAAGCGGGACTTGTCTTTAATTCTCATTGAGAAACTTCCGCTTCCGAAACAAATAACAAGCTTGCCTATCCAAATTCTGAGATAGACTTCGCATATTTTTATAGGGACTTTCCCGTACACTCTGTATTCGCTTCCGTCAGGGTTGTTTATTTCCGTACTTACGCCAAAAATGCGTTTGTTTTTATGGTTTTCCCTGTCAATGCCGTATTCCACAAAAGTATTCGGGGCCTTTTTCATCCATTTCCAATATACAAGTTTTTTTGCCATTGTACCCCTTCAAAGACTTTCGGTTTTGTTATTGTTTATTGCGCAGATACTCCTCAACCATCATCTTCTGTTTATCTTGGTCGTCTTGCAAATCAAGCTCCATAGTATACCATTCGCAAGGGGAATCTTGCAGAATTTCCAACCATTTATAATTTTTTACCGTTTCATCGGTAAAGGGAACGTGATTCATATTTTCATCTTCATAGAGATAAACGTGGGCGTGCAAAATTTTATCTTTAAAAGTAGAAATCGTCTTGAACACGTCCTCTCCGCTCTTTCGGTATACAGACTCTGCGTGTCCCGTATCAAAACACATATTGACGTGAGGAATTTCTAAACAATTCTTTATAAACCCCATATCTGCGGACAGCCCGTTTATTAAATTTTCCACGCAGAGATTTACGCCGTTATCATTGGCGTACTTAGCTAATTTTGATAGATTTTTAAGAGCCGTTTCCTCGTCTGAACCCGTAGCCGCACCTACGTGCAAAACGGCGTAACGCCCATTTAAAAATTTAATCGTTTCAAAAAGGCGGCAATAATATCCGAACGAGTTTTCCGAAATCTTCCTGTCTTTTACCCCGATATCCCAAAAGGCGTGCGGCAAATGAAAACGAACCTCTCCGTTATCTTGTATAAAATCGCGCACGTAAGTCATTCGCTTGGTATTTAGAGAGACCGGAAGCGTGTTTAAGTCCCATTCAAGATATCCGCTTCTTTTGACTAAGGCAAGTGCTTCGTCGATATTTTTACAACACCAAGTCAAATTGGCAAGTTTCTTACTCACGATTATCTCTCCGTATGATTTTATATCACTGCTCTGAATTGTTACCGTCAAAATCTTTCAACATATCGTCTAATTCTTTTACTTTCTTTTTGACAAGTCCCCAAATAAAAAGCCCGCATTGGAAAATTGCGTTGACCCCTAAACCAAGAAGCACGACAACTATAAACGTATTGAGCATTGGATCCATTTCTAGGTTTACCACATTAAGAAAAATGATAAAACAAACGATTGAAATTAATATTGAGGCACCAACAGAAACTCCCAGTAATATTTTGTTGCGTTTTTTTATTACTTTAATATGTGAATCCAGCGTCTTTTCATATTTCTCGTTCTGTCCTAATAAAGCGGTCTTCTCATTCTCTATTTTTTCTCTATAGCTATCGTACTCTTTTTGCATTACGTCAAGCGACTGTTGCTCACGCAAATAGAGTTCCTCGGAAAGCATATAGTATGCGTCGCTTAGTACCAATAGGCCTTCAGTCGTAGTCCAAGTACTGTTATTATCCTCGTTCTTTCCGTTCAAATACCAACAACCGATATCCGTTTGGTGATTCAAATACCAATTTACAACTTCTAAAAGGTTCTGCGCTGAAATCTTTTCCTCGCGCAACGCAAAATAAACGTCATAGGGCGTATTGTTGTGAAATCCTCTTTGCGAGCCGTGCGGAACCCTGTTTAAAGTCAAATCACTGCAATAAAAATTGTTTTTCTTTGCCACGTCAAAAATTTCTAACGATATATTGTGCAATTCGGCAATAGTACTTTCCAAATTGTCGTCTTTGAAATCATTCAAAACTTGTAGCGCTTTTGATATGTATGATAAAAGCTCACATTTTTCAGTATCGGTTAACTCCCGCGATTTATAATCTGCTATACGATAGTTTGCATATTCTTTAAAATAGAGTTTTGCTTGGGCTAATGCGTTCTCAATACTTCTTGATTTTTCACGATGATATTGTTGCAGCTCTTTAATTGCCAAATAAGCATGATACGAGTAGAAGAAATCGGGGTCGTTAATTCCGTTATTATTTATTTTTTCGCCTATAGGGCTGTCCGGCGTCCAAAACCCCGTTTCTTGCTGTTTGCTGATGATGAATTTTTCAGCTTGATTAATAACTTCTCTTATTCTGTTCCTTCGCTCGTCGGCCAAAAATTCGTTGTAATACAGTTTAAGCACGTACGTACAATAGCCGGTTATTTGTGCAGAATAATATTCCGTTGTGCCGTTAACAGTAGCAAGCCAAGCGCCGCTTCCGTCGGGAAACGATTTAAATTTGCTCAATAAAAAATCTATTATGGAATCTATTTGATTACTGCACGTTTTAGGCAGAATTTGATTTGATAGCAGAAATTCCGCCATTTCGGCAGTTGGCCAAAGCCCGTATTGCTTTGTGTGCTGATTATAAGACGGAACCCGTCCTTGATCCATACAGTTAAAAATAAATTGAGTTCCTTTCCGCACGGCTTCTTCAATATCACATTTTAATCCTTGATATTCCGCAACTAATTCTTGACTGCTTTTCATTCGGGTTATAATTTCTCCTAAAGATTTCTTTATTTATAATTTAACGCTTTTGTGCAAATAATTTGGCCTTACCGTGATAATGGACGGAGCCGTGAGATTCGTCGATTTTCATATATTCGGAATATTCCAGAATATCGAAATCGGAAAACAGTTCTCTCAGTTCACCTTTTTTAAAATAGTGTTTTATAAATGACGCGCACTCGCTGGCGTTCGACGAATCTTTTTTATAGCCTGGGTCTTCTTCCGTAAAAACCAAAGCGTATACGTATCCGCCCGGTTTTAACACCCGTTTGATTTCCTTGACGGCTTGAAGCAGATAGTCGTAGTCCATATGTTCAAGCGAAGTTAACGCCACGGCAAAACCTATATCTTTTAAGTCCTTCGTTGCGTTTAAAATATCGGTATTTAAAACCGAAACATTAACCCTACTCTCCTTCGCACGCCGACTTGTTTTGTCTGCGCCGACTTTACTTGGTTCGATGGCGTAAACGTTGAAGCCTACCGAAGCGAGATACAACGAATTTCTGCCTTCGCCCGCGCCCACGTCGATAGCACTGCAAGGAGGTACGTTATATTTTTTTAAGCATTCCTCCATACCGCCTGAATGTTCTTGGCTGAAATAAGTATGAGGAATAGAGTAAAATTCATCGAAGTTCATTTTTATTATTTAATCAAATTCATAAACAGTTCTTGCATTTTGAGGTCTTCGAACTCGCCGGAAAATACCGTCGTTATCGTTGACGCGTTTCTCCTCGTTACTCCGCGGATATTCATGCAAAGGTGTTTTGCTTCAAGATATACGGCTACGCCTTTGGGGTTTAAAGCCTTTTGCATATCCTCCAAAATTTCTTTTGCCAACCGCTCTTGCAGCTGCAGGCACTTGGCATGCTTATCGACTATTCGCGCCATCTTGCTTATCCCGATAACCTCTTTGCCGGGGATGTAGGCAATATGCGCTTTGCCGATAAACGGCATCAAGTGATGCTCGCACACGGACGTAAAATCTATATCGCGAACGAGAACTATTCCGCCGAAATTACCGGAATCGAACACTGTGTATTTCATATTTGCCCGCTCGGGATTTAACAGCTCTTCGCACATATCAGCAACACGGCGAGGGGTATCGATTAGTCCCTCCCGTTCGGGGTCCTCTCCTATTGCCAATAAAAATTCTTTCGTTAAAAACTTTATACGCTCTTTATCTATCATATTTCAACTCGTTTATGCTAAATTTCAACGAATACATTTTATCATTAAACGCGCAACTTTTCAACACTTTTAGAAGTAAATTTTTACCACGGTTTGGTTTCAAGAAAGGCGGCAATATTTAAAATTTTTTAAAATTTTAAGTCGTTGGGAGGATTGCGGCTTTATTTTTAAATTCAAACCCTTGACGGGGGGAGCATTTTTCGCGTATCCTATTAATATAATTATTCGTTACGAAATTTTAAAGCGGAGGTTTTATGAATACCAAAATCAAAAAAATTGCCGTGGGCGGTTTGCTTGCGGCACTTGCTACGACGCTGGTTACGGGCGTTGCTACCATGAGGCACCAAACCGTTTTGGCAGACGCTGACACTTTGCCCGCAAGTAATTACTTTTACGAGGGCTTGTATTACAAGGACGCAAACGGCAACGAGAAAGAATTTGCACTTGCAAAGAAATTCTATAACGCGCTTGACTCGATGAAAAATTCCGGAGATTTCAAGGACGGAACGGTTGACTACTCCCTTTCGGGCATTTTGACTTCGGACGAAATAAAGGCGTGGGTTAGCGGCAACGACGTTACCATACCCAAGGCGTTCAGCGCGGCACGCGACGCGTATTTGACCGACCACCCCGAGCTTTTTTACATAGACTTTTACAAGCTGACGATAAGCGCGGGACTTTCGGACGACGTTTACTCTGCGTATATTGACAGCGGCCGCGAGGCTAATTTGTATTACGACGGCGACTTCACCTCCGAGGCGCAGGTTAACACCGCAATTACGGCGTTTGACGCGAAGGTTGCGGAAATAGTTGCAGCTGCGAACAAAGCTGCGGACGACGACCAATACGGCACGAACAAGGACGCCGTTAAGGCAAGATACGTAAACACCTATCTTTTAAACAATATCAAATACGACGACGCTGCGGCAATCAGCGACGATATTGCAGCTTACGCGCACAGCAGAACGGCGTACGGCGGTATTATAAACGGCGTGGCAGTTTGCTCGGGCTATTCGCGTGCGTATAAAGTGGTTTTGGATAAGCTGGGCATACCCTGTCTTTGCGTAAGCGGTTACAGCTTGGGTAAAGACACCGAGGGCAACCCCGCAGAGGGAACCTCGGGCCACGAATGGAACTACGTTTGGCTTACGGACGCAAATAACGCCCGCAGCGCGGACGGCGGCAACTGGTACGCGGTTGACGTAACCTGGAACAGCACGGGCAACAACCCCATAAAGTATATGGGCAACGGCGCTTTGACCATAAGCCGGGACCACAGAACCGACGGCGTTATCTCCACCTCCGGCTACGAGCTTAAATTCCCCGAGCTTTCCGTGTACGACTACGGCTGCGAAACCGACTCCGAGGGAATATCGCACAGCTTCAATTATACGCCCTACGGCAACGGAGAGTTAGACGATAACGGCTACGAGCTTATGGCAACGGAGGAATTTTTAAGCTATAACGGAAAGGGCGCGAAGAGGCTTTTGGAAGAGGACGGACTGCGCATGATTTTCCGTTTCGCCTCATACGAAAACGGGGAAATCACCTGGTACGAATGGTTTGATATAAACAACTGGGACTTGTGCTCACCCGGACACAGCGGCTTTGAAGATTTCGGCACTTATACCAAGTCTACCTACAACACGAGCGCACTGTACACGCAGTTTGCAATAACCGACTACGAGCCCGACAAAAATTATACCGGCAATAACCCTAACTATACTCACCCTTACCCCATATTTTTCAGCGAGCAAACCGAAAGCGACTGGGGACAGCGTATTTCGGTAGTATCCGAAGTGTTTGAAAACAAGACTTACGGAACTTACGTGCCTGCGCCCCACGCTGTATCGACAACCCCGAGCGACAGAGAGCTGCAATTTATTTCCAGCACGATGTTAGACCCCAACGACCCGGGCGGCAACAAGATGGACCCCGAACAGGCGTTCGAGATTACGGTTAAATACAACGAAAAGCTGCACAAATTAGACGAAAGTAAGCCCATAGGCGTTACTTACACGGGCAGCCGCTTCCCCAAGAGCGTATACCAGTATGCGTTCATCGCTCCTTTGGACGACGAGGGCACGACGGTTGAATTGGTTGACGATTATACTTTAAGGTTTAAATTCTGCCCTTCGCTGATGTTCCAGCACGACGGTGAACATTACACCTTCTCGTTTACGAACGTCGGGTCTTGTGATACGCAATACAAAGCGGACGGTTCGACTTATATTTCCAATAAAGCACCCAATACGATAACTTTCGGCTACGCAAGGTCTTATACGGCTTGCAACAAGTGCCTTCCCGGCGGCAGATTTTTCGTGGACTGCGTTGCGCTTCCTACCCTTATGAGCGACAACGACTTATCCAAGATGGATTTCATTGACCCCGAAACGAATAAGCCCTACCCCGTAGACAAGAGAAGCCAGATGATGCTGGTTGCAGACAAGGTAACCGAAGCTACCGAAACCGCAATGCTTGAGGAAATCGATAAAGACGAAAGCCTTGGCATTTCCAAAGAAGATATTACGACGAGCGAAACTTACGATATAGCACTGAGACTGTGCGGCCAGATAGCCAGCATACCCAACGGAAGCTATATAAAAATTTCACTCGGCTTCCCCGAGGGATACGGCCCTGACGACGAAGGCGTAACGTTCAGACTTTACCACTATAAGCACGACGACGCGGGCAACTTCACGGGAGTTGAAGAAATACCCTGCGTCGTAACGAGGTTCGGTATAGTCGCAACGGTAACGAACTTCTCCCCTTACATGGTTGCGGTATTGCCCGCCGACAAGGCTTCGGATAAGAAGAACGCGTATACGACAGTTGACGGCAACGGCGGCAGCATCACTATGGCAGACAGTGCCGTAAAGGAAATCGGCGAAGGCGAAACCTATACCTGCACGATTAAACCCGACAACGGTTATCAGCTTTACAAGGTTACGCTTAACGGCAAAGATATTACCGATAAGGTGGCAGACGGTACTCTTTCTCTCGGCTACGGCGAGTTGTCCGCAAATAACGAGATAGTTATAAAATACATTTCTACGGAGGCGGCTGCGCGCTTTGCCGAAAAAGGTATAGTTGACCCCGTTACGATTTACGTGCCGGTCAGCGGCGCGGTTATCAACGGCTCGGTAGGTACTTCGCTTGACGGTAACAAAAACAACGCGGGTATCATTGCAGTAGTCGTAATCGTTGCCGTAATCGTTATTGCGATAGGCGTTACGGTTTGCGTACTAGTAGTAAAAAAGAAAAAGAACGCGGAAGAACCCGAAGAAGAAGTCGTTGAATAATCAAACTTAATACGAAAAAGCGCAGGCTGAAAATTCAGCCTGCGTTATTTTTATAAAAATTTTACCTTTTAACACGCGGTTTTTTTATGAGCTCAAAGGCGTAATATATTCCCTTTAAATCGTCCGAAAGGTATGAAAGGGCTTGCTCTTCAAGCTCGGCGGGGACGCCGTAGTAGGCTTCGGCTATACTTCCCGCCATTGCGCCTATCGTGTCCGAATCGCCGCCTATTGACACGGCGTTGCGGACGGCGTCTTCAAAGCTCTCACTTTCCAAAAACGCCAATATTGCGTGCGGCACGCTGCCCTGACAGGTTACCCAATCGCCAAGCTCGTCGTATCCGTAAGAGGCTTGCAGGTTTGCGATGGTAAAAGATTTGTCGTTCAATATCGGGTAGTATTCTGCGGCGCGCTTTAATATGGTCTTTTTGTCTGCACCCGTGCGGGCATGGTACACGCAAAGGGCAATAGCTTCCCCTCCCTTCATTCCTTCGGGGTGATTGTGGGTAACGCCGGTTACGATAGCCGAAAGGGCTTTTAACTCCTCTTCGGAATTTGCCACCCAGCCGACGGGACTTATACGCATGCCCGCGCCGTTGCCGAAGCTGTTTATTGGCGCGGACGAGGTGCCGTCGAAAAGCCAATGGTAAAACTTTTCGCCCCAGCCCGTGTTGGGGTGGGCCTTGGCAACGCTGCGCATACAGTTTATAGTTTTATCGGCAAGGGTAGAATAGTCGCCCTTGCAAAGAAACAGCGCCTGCGCAACCGCCACGGTCATAAAGGTATCGTCCGTAGCGCAACAGGTGCTTGTAAAAAATTTAAAGTTTTTGCCTCGGTTATCGTCTTCGATAAACTCAAACCTGCTGCCGACGATATCGCCTATTATTGCACCTATCAAGCTCTTCTCCTTTTAACTAATCTTTGCGACGCCCGTCTTTTTAGCCGCGTCCGAAACTGCTTTGGCAACGCTTGCGTGAGCCTTTTTATCGTACGCGTAGGGCAAAATATAGTCGCGTGAAAGCTCCCGTGCGGATACGCAGTCGGCAATACCTTGCGCCGCCGCGAGCATCATCTCGGTGTTGACGGTAGTGGCGCGAACGTCCAGCGCGCCGCGGAAAAGCCCGGGGAAAACGAGGACGTTGTTGATTTGGTTTGCATGCTCCGACGAGCCGGTGCCGACTATGAACGCGCCCGCCTCCTTTGCCTCGGCGGGGTTGATTTCGGGTACGGGGTTTGCACAGGTGAAAAGTATCGACTTGTCCGCCATGGACTTGACCATATCCTTGGTGATGCAGTTGGGACCCGAAACGCCGATTACTACGTCCGCGCCCTTCATTGCGTCTTTAAGCGTGCCCGTAAGGTGTGTGCGGTTTGTAACCTTTGCAATCTCTTTTTGGGCGGGGTTGAGCCATTCGAGTCCTTCGGAGATTACTCCCTTTAAGTCGCAAAGGGTTACTTCCTTTACGCCGAAAAGCATCATAAATTTTGCAATTGCTATGCCCGCCGCACCCGCGCCGTTTATAACGACTTTTATATCTTCCTTTTTCTTGCCCGCAAGCTTTAAGGCGTTGATGAGTGCCGCCGTCATGACGATTGCCGTGCCGTGCTGGTCGTCGTGGAATACGGGGATATCGAGCTCTTCTTTGAGCCGCGTTTCGATTTCAAAGCAACGGGGCGCGGAGATATCTTCGAGGTTGATGCCGCCGAACGAACCTGAAATAATTTTTATGGTTTTTATAATTTCTTCGGTGTCCTTGGTCTTTAAGCAGACGGGGAAGGCGTCCACACCGCCGTACGCCTTAAATAAGGCTGCCTTGCCTTCCATAACTGGCATACCCGCTTCGGGGCCTATATCGCCTAAGCCTAAAATCGCCGTGCCGTCGGTGATGACGGCAACGGTGTTCCAGCGGCGGGTGAGCTCGAAGGATTTTTCGATATCGGCTTGTATAGCAAGGCAGGGCTCGGCAACGCCCGGGGTGTAGGCGAGGGATAACGCCTCTCTGCTGTCCGTAGGGACGCGGCAAACCGTTTCTATCTTGCCCTTCCACTCGCCGTGTTTTTTAAGTGATTCTTTTCTGTAATTCATATCGTTATTTGCCGTACTTTTCTTCGTATCTTTCAATACACTTTCTTATGCATTCGATTGCCTCGTACTTGTGGCAGATTTCTTTTACGGCGGTCTGCTTGTGTTCAAGCGTTTTGTACACCTCGAAGAAGTGCATCATTTCGTCGAAGATATGCATCGGCAATTCCTTAATATCGTAGAAGTGCTTGTAGTTGGGGTCGTTGAGAGGGACGGCGATTATCTTTTCGTCAAGCTCGCCCCCGTCCACCATTTTTATTACGCCTATCGGCATGCAGGTTACGAGGGTCATCGGGGAGATGATTTCGTTGCAGAGGACCAAAACGTCCAACGGGTCGCCGTCGTCCGCAAGCGTGCGGGGAATAAAACCGTAGTTTGCGGGGTACACCGTGGAGGTGTAAAGTACCCTGTCAAGGCGGAGTAGCCCCGTTGCCTTGTCAAGCTCGTACTTGGCTTTGCTGCCTTTGGGGATTTCGATTAACGCCTCGAATTTGTTTTCGGTTATTCTTTCTTTGTCGATGTCGTGCCAGATATTCATAGCCGCCTCCGTCTTTCGTTTTTATTATTATATCACGAATTTTAATAAAGTAAATAACATTTTGAAATAAGTATGCATCGTCCGTCGGAGCTATGCCGTTTATCGGTTTGACAAATCGAAGTATATATAATATAATTTTACGCGTTATGGAAAATGAGAAAGAAACGCTTGAAAACAGCGAAAACGAAATTATAGAAGAAAAACCCGTTGCGGAAGAAACCGCGGCGGCTGCAACTGCTACTAAGGACGAGCCCGCGGCGGAGGAACCCGCGACCGAAGAGGCGCCCAAAAAGATGACGAAGCTTCAACAGTTTTTACAGATACTTAAATTTACCGGATTTTCAATTTCGGCGGGAGTTATACAGCTCGTGTCCTTCGGCATTATGTACGACTGGACGGGCTGGCTGCCTTGGTGGCCCGCTTACCTTATAAGCGTAATTTTGTCGGTTGTATGGAACTTTACATTCAACCGCAAGTTTACCTTTAAAGCGGCGAACAACGTCCCGCTTGCGATGGGCTTAGTTATACTATATTACTGCGCGTTCACTCCCCTCTCGGTTTTCGGCGGGGACGCGATAGCCGCACAGCTGCCCGCAAACCTCGGCATGCTGGTTACCTTTATGATGATGCTCGTGAACTTCGTAACCGAATTTATTTGGGACAAGCTGGTCGTGTTCAACCAAAAGGTTACCGACAAAATTTTGAGTTGGTTTAAGAAAAAAGATAAGTAAGAAAAAGCCTCGCGGGTAGCAAGGCTTTTTATATTAAACTTATTCTAATCGATACCTTTTTTCCGCCTCGAAGTCTAATCCGTATTGACAAGCTTTATCCCAAAAAAGAATTATAATCTCCAAACACTCGACGAAAGCGTAATACTGCCCTGTAAAAAACCCGTCCTTTCCCCCGTTGGGGAGTTCATCTATTTCCGTCAAGGAAAGTTGAAGGTAGCTTCCGAGATAATCTAAAACTTCTTCCGCCGTAATTTTTTGATTCATAATAAGACTTCTTCCGTTTAATGCTTACGTTCTTGCACTTGTAGCCGCAACTTCACTGAAAGATATTTCCATATTTTTGCAAGCCGTAAAACATTCCAAATATTCCTTTCTGTTTCTATCCAAGGTTCTTCTGCTGACGTTGCAATGCAGCGCAATTCCGTCTATAGTATAAAGTTGCTCGCCTTCGTAAATTTTGTATAGTATATCAATGTGATGTGTGCCGTGTAACATGTCGAATATTCTATAATAAGTTAACATAGTTACGTAAGGCATTTTAACCGGACTGTTTAAATTTTTTAATGCTTCTCTTATTTTTCTTTCTTTCATTTTCATTTGGACGCACCTTCATAATAAATATGACGGATTTTGAGCCCACTTTTTCGCCAAGATTTGGCAATTTTCTTAGATTTTTGACACAAAAAAGCCCTACAAGTTGTATTTGTCAGTCAAAACAAATACATTTTGTAGGGTTTGGGAGGCGCCATACAGATTTGAACTGGGGAGTAAAGGTTTTTCAGGCCCTTGTCTTACTGTTTACCTATGACGCCTTATAAAAAAATAGTGCGACTTTTTTGGAGCTAGAGACGAGATTCGAACCCGCGACCGAAGAGGCGCCCAAAAAGATGACGAAGCTTCAACAGTTTTTACAGCTTTTGATATTTACGGGCTTTATGGTTTCCGCCGGAGTTATTCAATTCGTAACGACGGGCTTGCTGTCAACTTGGACGGGATTAATGTCCGAGGATAGCGAGTATTATTGGATAGCCTATCTTACGGGGCTTGTTCTTTCGGTGGTGTGGAGCTTTACGTTTAACCGCAAGTTTACGTTTAAGGCGGCGAACAACGTTCCGCTTGCGATGGTGCTCGTGCTTATTTATTACTGTGCGTTTGCTCCCCTTTCAACTTTCGGTGCGAACGCAATAGTAAACGCTTGGAAGGACGCCGCGGGTGCGGGCTGGGACAAAAATTACGAAATGGTAATTACCGCCTCGATGATGATAATAAATTTCGTTACCGAATTTTTCTGGGATAAGTTCGTCGTGTTCAACAAAAAGGTTACCGACAAAATTTTGAGTTGGTTTAAGAAAAAAGATAAATAAGAAAAAGCCTCGCTTTCAAAGCGAGGCTTTTTTTAATCGTTGAATAAAAACGAAAAATCTTTTTCACCAGTTATCTGAAACAGATAATAACCCTCTCTATTCTCAATCATGAATACGCTTTCAGACAGAATAAAGAAATCTACGATATTGCTCTTTAACCGGTAGCTTGGCGTTTTATCGATTTCGCCTGTGTATCTTTTAAATTCAAATTCACCTATTCCGTCGTAATCGCCGATTTTAACGCCTTCGTCGCCGTAGGTATAGATTTCATACTTTTTAAAAGGAGCAAAATCGTGAGTGTTAAAAGAATAGCAATCTACGTCGGAGAATTTAAACCAATAATAGCTGTCAACGAATATATAACGCTGATTATCAACCCGCAAACTACCGTCCTCGAAGGTAATTGAAAACTTTTCACCGTTCGCAGTGAAAAAGTCGTATTTCACGTTCCATCCGCCGCCGTCAACGATTTCATCTCTATCTATATACTTACTTGCGACTTGCACGGAGGAAGATAAAAGTTTATAGGTGTTTTCGATATCAACACTGTTAGTTGAATAAGAAACGTCGTTTAAAGTGCCGGGGGCAACGCAGTCAGACCATTGCTCATAGCGAACTTTAATTATATCTTCCTCTTTCAGTTCGTTTATCCACGGATACAAATCGTTTAAATCAACGTATCTCGGCACGTTATCTTCAAAATCAATCTCACTGACACTGAGGAAATCGTAAATTAAATCGTCGGCATTTTCCGCAGTTGAAGCAAACGACAAAGTCATCGTCCAGCCGTTATCCGTATCAAATTGAAACGCGTACACTATTTCATCCTTCGTTTCATAACCGACGTATCTTTGAGGTTTGCCTAATTTTCTTAATACTTCGTCAAAGCTCATGCCGACTGAAATTTGTCGGCACTGTTCCAAAGTGGGCAAGTCGGTTTTTTCTTCGTCAAACCAGGTTTCTGCGTCCTCTTTGTCCAAACCGTCCAATGAGTAATTGTCTTCGTTTTGATTGCATGCGGCAAAGGCTGCAAGCGACGTCAGCATAAGACAGCCGAATAAAACGGTAAGTATCTTTTTAAAACGCATAACCTACCCCCTTTTTATTTATTATATAGCAAACGCAAAGGATAGTCAATAGTGAAAAGACCTCGCTTTGATAGCGAGGTCTTTTTGGAGGTGCCACCCGGATTTGAACCGGGGGTGAGGGTTTTGCAGACCCGGGCCTTACCGCTTGGCTATGGCACCTTATAAAAAAATAGTGCGGCTTTTTTGGAGCGGGAGACGAGATTCGAACCCGCGACATTCACCTTGGCAAGGTGACGCTCTACCACTGAGCCACTCCCGCATAATTGCCGCACTATTTCGTTGGTGGGAGCTACAGGGCTCGAACCTGTGACCCACTGCTTGTAGGGCAGTTGCTCTCCCAACTGAGCTAAGCTCCCAAACGCTTAATTAATATAACAAATAAATACGTAAAAATCAAGCGTTTTTTTGCGGAAATTATATAAAATTAAATTTTTTTTACCGCGTTGTTTTGGTCTGCTTAGGTAACCACTATATATTGTATGTAAACCGAAAATTATTATGTGAAGGGGAAATTTTTAAAAAATGACTGTATAAATTAAATAATTTGCGGCAATAAACGGTGTGTAAGCAAGTTTGAGAGGTGTGTTATGAAAAAGTTTATTGCGGCAGCCGTTTTAATGATTGCAGTTATTTGTGCGGCGTTATATTTCGGGTTCGGCACGGCGGAAACAGCGCAAGCCGAAAACGATTATCTCAGAATCCACGTGAGGGCGAACTCCAACGACCAAATCGACCAAGATATTAAATATAAGGTAAAGGACGAGGTCGTTAAGTTTATCACCCCCTATATTACTCAGTGCGTGGACAAGCCCGCAGCAATGGAGGTTATAGGCGGAATTTTGGACGGCATCGAGGAGGTTTGCGACAGAACTTTGAAGGCGAACGGGTTCAACTATACCTCCCGTGCGCAGATACGCGCAGAGGAATTCCCCACCCGCGTTTACGGGGAACTGACCCTTGAAAGCGGCGTGTACGACGCGTTAATAGTAGAGCTTGGCACGGGCACGGGCGACAACTGGTGGTGCGTTATCTATCCTCCCCTTTGCTTTACCTCCGCCTCCGCCGACGTTGAATACCGCTCTATCATTAAAGATATTATAGATAAATTT
>CAMWQS010000032.1 GCA_947176485.1 uncultured Clostridia bacterium
CAAGCAGCACTGCTAAAAAGACGGTTTTCAGCTTTCTGTATCTCATTTAGATAAACTCCTTAAAAATTACGCTTTTATTCATAGTATCATTTAAAATCGCTTAATGTCAACAGCGGTTGTTAAATTTGTTAAAAATTTCTTATTTTATAACATAAAATAATATATTAAAAATGGTAAATCGTACCAAATTACGAAAATATCTAACACCGCCTGTTGACAAAGCAGCGTTTAAGTGAGATAATGTAAAAGGATATTTATATATTAGAGAAATGGGATATATCCCATTTGCGTTTGCCTACAAACGCAACACGTCACTATACAGCCATTAAATGGGGGAAACAAAGTGAAAAAACTCAAATGCGCACTTGCGGCAATATTGATAGGTTTAACGTCGTGCCTTTTCGGCGCGTGCAGTACCGAGGAGGAGCAGTCCGCCGTTACGGTAACGCAGAACACGCAAACCTTTATAACTATCGTTTCACAAATTCCGGACTCGGTTAAGGTTGACGACGGTTTGCAAATAGAGGTTGCGTTGCTCGTTTACGAGCATCTTAACGATGCGGAAAAGGGCAATCCCGAGGTTTCCGCTTCCAAGACCCGTCTTGACGGACTTAAAACCAAGTACGACGGAGTTAAAGCCGAAGCTGACAAAAATGCGGAAATCGCACGGGAAAATAAGCTCGTTGCAGACTTTATCGACGCCGTAGACGAATTGTCCTCGAAAAAGCTTAAGCTTGAAGACGAGGAAACGGTTGCCGAATTAATGGAAAAGTACGAGCAGCTTAAAGACGAAAGCAAATCTAAAAGCGAGGTTTACACGGCTTACTCAGCACTTCTTGATGCGGAAGACGAGATAGCAGAGCTTAAAGAAGCTGCCCGTCAAGAAGTTATCGCAGCTACTGCGAAAAAGTTCAAAGACTCGGTTGAAGACTTGCTTGAAGCAATTGAAGAAGCTGACGACAAAAATAAGAATCAAGTCATTCTTGACGCGGGCGACACCATTGAAGATTTGTATTACGATTACGACGAGTTTGAAGACGAAGTTAAAGCTTACGCGGGTGTAGCCGAGGCTAAGGCAAAACTTGACCAATTGAATGAAGAATACGTCGTTTTGAAGGATGCAAAGGACGTTGAGGACTTCTTAAAGCTTGTCGAAGCACTTTCGCCCGTGGAAACGGCTGTAACAATTCAAAGCAAGGATACCGTAACCAAAGCGGAAGGTATTTACAAAAATATGTCCACCGCGGCAAAAACTGAGGAAGGCGTTGCCGATGCTTACGAAGTTTTACAACAAGCAAGGGCAAAATACGACGAACTGTTTGCGGCGGCTGAGGAAATAAGGATACAACAGTTTATCGAGGCGGCAAACAACGTCCGCACCAATATCGAAGACTTAGATATTTTATGGTATGACGAGCTGGAAGCGGCAAGTCAGGCGTATTACGCGCTTGATTATAAATCGCTTTCTCGCCCCGAAGTACAGCAAGCGTACGAGCGTTGGAACGCGGCGCAAAGGGTGTTTGACCAAAAGGGATATAAGCACATACCTATGGGCGAACCCAACGTGGTATACTCCGGCGACGTACCGCCCGATATAGTTTTGCAGGAACATGCAAAAATGTTGGGCCCCGTAGTTGAGCTTTATAATCTTTCTTCTTATACGGAGATTTCCCAATACGCGAAAGTTTGGCTTTACGTTTACGTTGACGGAACGTATATCGACCGAGGTGAATTGAATACGGCAAACTTCTCTAACGGTGGGCATAATATTCCCGGAAGTGAAATCGTAAAGGTATTAAAAGCACTTTCTGCCGAATATTCCGAAATTACAAGCGGTGCAAATTTCAGCTTTGCAATTAACTTTGAGGACAGAGAAAACAAATATATACCTTCGGCTAAAACCAAGGTATCCCAACCCAAAGTATACAACTGGTAAGAGGACAAAATGACAAAAAGTAAGAAACGCCCTTTAACTCCCGAAGAAAAGCTTTTAAGGGGCTATCAAAGAAAATTGACGTTCGAGGCGATTATAAAATCGCTCGTGCTGGCGCTTATTGCGGGCTTTATGCTTTGCATACTCGTCAGCATAATCTCGTTCGCAACCAAGTTCAACGCGCTGTGGATATCGCTTGGCGTATGGGCGGCGGCAACTGCGGGCTTATCCGTGGTGTTCTATTTCAAGATATTCCGCACCACGCTCGATAAAACGGCTTCCCGCGTGGACGGTATGGGACTTGACGAGCGTGTAATTACGATGATTGAATTCGCCGGCAGCGATAACGTCATTGCGCAAGCGCAGCGTCGGGACACGGCTGAAATTTTGCAAAGCGTAACACCCAAACACATGAAGTTTGCAAAGACCAAAATCTTTATCGTCCTTGCATCGTGTCTTGCGGCAATCGCGTGCGCGGCAATTCTTATGATGTCATTTTCAACCGTTCAAGCGGTTGCGTATGAAAAGGAACAAGCCGAAGCAGCGGCAAAAGGCGAAGAAGAGCAGCTTTCCGAAGAGGACAAAATCATAAAACAAATGCTTGAAGACCTTCGCCAAATAATTGCGGACGCAAAAATTCAAGATACTTTGCGCGATAAGCTCAACGGTATGGTTGACGACTTGGAAGCAAGCCTTAAACCCGAAGACACCAAGGAAATTAAAATCGCAAAAATTTCCGAAACTGCGCAAAAGATAGATAAAATTTTGCAGAACGATATACCTTACCAGCTACAACAGCACGACACCACCCAAAAACTCGGTGCGGCGTTGGACAGTGAAGATATTACCAAAATAGAAAAAGCCTTTGACGATATGTATAAGTCAATAGAGGTTTTGGCGGGCGAGAAAAAATACGACCAGCTTAAACAGACGGCTGAGGACATCTTGCAGTCAATAGACGATGCCGAAGCCGTTGACGAAGACCTTGCCGAAGTGCTTGAAAAACTTGCAAAGGCTTTCTTGGCGGCAATTCCGCCTCCCCCCGAACAAGGCGGTGAAGAGCCCAAGACTGACGACGAGGTTGATCAAGCGGTACAAGACGCCATACAGGAAGCTTTGGGTGCCATTAAGGATAACAAGGACGACATAGACCAGCTCGATAAAGATATTCAAGGCACTATAAGCGACGCTTTGGAAAGCCTTGGTCAAGAGACCCCCGACCCCGACGAAGACGAGGAGAAAAAGGACGAGGAAACGGGCGACACGGACGTCAGTCCTTCAAGCCCGAATATCGACGGCGAACTCGTATACGATTCCGTTATCGACGGCGAGACTAAGTACGATACCGTCTACGACGAGTATGAAAAGAATTCGCTTGAACAGCTTAAACAGCTTTTGGCAAACGGAAATCTAACTGACGAAGAACGGCAGATTATAGAAAATTATATTGGTCTTTTAAAACCGACCGAGGGAGATAACAATGGTTAAGGAAAAAGATTTGCAGCAATTCAGCGAACAGTGCAAAAAAATATACGAACAAATCGGGCGCGACGTAATCGGGCAGAAAGAGGTAGTGGAATACACCGTCATTGCAATGATAGCGGGCGGCAACGTCCTTTTGGAGGGCGTGCCCGGTGTCGGCAAGACGAGGTTGGTGCGTACGCTCGGGCGAGTTTTCGACCTGCCGTTCTCCCGTATTCAGTTCACCCCCGACCTTATGCCCGCGGACGTTACGGGTACCAACATAATCGTCAAGGACGAAAAGGGCAACTCTCAATTCAACTTCCAAAAGGGTCCCATTTTCAGCAACATCATCCTTGCGGACGAAATCAACCGTGCAACGCCTAAAACTCAGTCTGCGCTCCTCGAAGCCATGCAAGAGCATAAGGTTACGGTTATGGGCGTATCGCGCAAGCTTGAGGAGCCTTTCTTCGTGCTTGCAACCCAAAACCCTATCGAGCAAGACGGTACTTACCCCCTGCCCGAAGCGCAGATGGATAGGTTTATGTTCAAGCTTTTGGTAACCTATCCCAACCTTGAAGAGCTCGGTCAAATCGTAGGTATGACGCAAGTTACCATGGACGAAACTGCAGACGCGGCTTGCAATGCGGAGCAGCTTTTGAATATGCGTGCAACCGCAAAGGAAATCCCCGTTGCGTCCGAGGTTATGACTTACGCGCTTAAGCTTACCCTTGCAACCCAGCCCGAAAGCGAGCACGCCGCAAAGATAACCAAAAAGTATATCCGTTGCGGGGCTTCGCCCCGTGCCGCGCAGGCAATTATTTCTGCGGCAAAGGTGCGCGCACTTATGAACGGTCGCTACAACGTTTCTTATAACGATTTGAACTCGTTGGCTTGCCCAGTACTCCGCCACAGAATTAAACTCTCGTTCGAAGCGGTTACGGACAACGTTTCGGCTGACGATATAATAAACGAAATCATACGCGAACTCAATACCGGCTCCGAGCCTATTAAGCTCGCGCATAAAGAAAAGGCAGTGGAAAACAGCGAACCTGAAGTAAAGGTAGAGGACGGAGAAACTTCCGAAAAGCCCGCAAAGCGCGGCTTGTTCGGCGGTAAGAAAAAATAATGGGCGCAAAGGTCATAGACGGCAAATTCCTAAATAGGCTTGAGGCGGCGGCGCTTTACGTCCGCAACAATATGCAGGGCTATTTCGGCGGAAACCACCAAACGCACTTTCACGGTTCAACGGTGGAGTTCGCCGATTACCGTGAATACGTGCTGGGCGACGATATCCGCCGTATCGATTGGAATTTATACAGCCGTTTTGAAAAACATTATATTAAACTGTTCGTCGACGAGCGGCAGATGCATATTCAGACCTTTCTCGACTGTTCGGCTTCGATGCAGAAAGCGGACGAGAATAAGGCTCTGTACGCTATGCGTATTGCCGCCGCAATCGGCTACCTCTCGGTAAGGAATATGGACAGAACCTCCATAAGGCTTATAAAGGGAGACGTTGCGGAAGATTTGTGCGGAACTATTACGGGCAAAAATTCCTTTTTCCGCGGCATAGGCAAGTTTGACGATTTACAGTTTAAGGGCAGTACGGATTTGGAAAAAGCCATAATCAACTGCCCCAGCCCGGGCTCTAACAACGGGCTTACCGTCATTATTTCGGACTTTATGACCGAAAGCAACTGGAAGAAGGCGGTGGACTATCTATTGTTCCAAAAAAGACAAGTTATGCTTATACAAGTTCTTTCGCCCGAGGAGGTCGACCCCGAATACAACGGCAGAATACGCCTTGTTGATTTGGAAGCCAGCGACCCCCTGGATGATAGACATATGAAAATGAAAATAACCAAAAGCCATATTAAAGCTTATAAAGAAGCTTTAAAGGACTTTATCGACGATATAAAGCGTTTCTGTTCCTCGCGTGAGGTGGATTTTATATCCGTAACCTGCGACGAGCCAATCGAAAAGCTGTTGTTTGAAAGGATGTATTTAACGGGTACCATCAGATGAAATTTGCGCTTCCTTTGGGTTTGCTGGGTCTGCTTGCGATAATCGCACTCATACTCATCTATATCCTAAAACCCAAATATCAGGACAAGAAAGTTTCCAGCACTTACGTATGGAAACTGTCCTTGCGTTATCAAAAGCGTAAAGTGCCTTTGCAGTGGCTGAAAAGCTCACTGCTTTTAATCGTGCAAATTCTCATAATAATATCAATAGCATTTATGATGGCTCAGCCGCTCGTAGTTCTTGCAACTAAAACGGGCGAAAAAATCGTCGTGCTTGAAGCTTCGGCGTCTATGCTTGCCGAAGACGGCGGCAAAAGCCGTTTCAACCGCGCCGTAAGCGAGATAGGCGCGCTTGCCGAAAAAACGACTGCGGAAGACGACAAGTTCACGGTAATTTTGGCTGACGACGAACCCGATTTCATTATACGCCGCTCAAATTCCGCAAGTTTTATAAAGCAAAAGCTTTCGGAAGCGAAATGCTCGCTTGGCGGTGCAAACCTTGACGACGCTATGAGCTTGGCGCAAGGCGTGCTTAGGGAAAACCCCCAAGCCGAAGTCTATCTTTATACCGACTGTGACTACGCCGACGCGGGCAAAGTCAAAGTAGTGAATATGGCGCGTTCGGAGTGGAACGCCGCCGTGCTTGATTTTTCGGCAAAGAAAGAGAAGGGCAAGTACGTCTTTACCGCCGAAATTGCAAGCTACGGTAAAGGGGCGGAAATCGCCGTAAACCTTAATGTTAACGGTATATCTCGGCTTCCCTTACTTGCCCGGTGCGAAAAGGACGGTACAACGCAAGTTGTGTGGGATACTCTCGACTTATCCGAATACCAAAGTGCCGACGTCCATCTCGTGGCGGAGGACAGCTTCGTTTACGATAACGAATTTTATATTTATAACGGCAATACCGAAAAATTCAAAGTTCAGCTCGAAAGCGCAAACCCGGGCTTTATAAACAGCGCCTTGCACTCCGTTGCAAGGTGCCAAGTCGATTTGGTATCCGAAAATTCACCGGCCAAAACAAGCGGTTACGATTTATACGTTTACGACGGCACGCTCCCCAACGAAGTTCCTACGGACGGCGCGGTTTGGCTTATCAACCCGCCGAAAGACATCCCCGAAGCTAAATGGGGCATATCTTTCGTCAGCAACGCGCAGAAAAATGATAAAGGTTTTAAGTTTTCCGCAGACAACGCAAACAGCGAAACCTACAAACAGATTATGAAGGGCGTATCCGTGGCATCGATGCAAGCTACACAGTATTCCCGCGTCCAAAGCTACGGTGGTTACGAAAGTATACTCAAATGCGACAACAGACCCGTTTTGTTTGCTAAAAACGATAACGGTTTAAAAACCGTAGTTTTTGCATTTGATTTGCACTTCTCAACGCTTCCCGTATTGCTTATTGATTTCCCTTTGCTTATAAACAACCTTTGCAATTACTCGATGGCAAACACGCTTGATAATACCTTGTACTCGGTGGGGGATACTATTAAGGTAAACGCCAAGCCTTACACCGAGAATTTGACGGTAAGCGCAATATACGCTTCCGGCGAGAAAGAAACAACCGAATATGCTGAAAAGACCGTAGTTTTAAACGCTGAAAAGGTAGGCGTGTATACGGTAACTCAAACTTTCGGGGCGGACAGAGAACCTATTACTAACAATTACTACGTCCGCGTATCCAAAAACGAAAGCACGTTCAACGTTACGGGCTCAACGCTTGTAAATCCTATCGTTATAAGCACGGTCGGCACCGATACGAGTATTCAAAACGACACGATGGATATATGCGTATATCTTGCGGCGGCGCTTCTTGCGTTCGTCTGTGTGGAATGGGGGTTACAGTATCGTGAGCAGTATTAATACTATTTGCGCCCTCAGCGTTCATTTCAAGCTTCCTTGGCTTTTATTCTTGCTTGTTCCCGCATACGCGCTGATGCTGTGGCCCTATTTCAGACTTTCAAAACAGCACAGAAGAACCACGAGCCGCGTAGTATCCTTGGTGCTTCATTCCGTAATTATTTTGCTTTGCGTGTTTATGATTTGCGGAATGAGCTTCGAGCACACTACAGTTTCCATAAAAAACGACGTAATTATTTTGGTTGACGCGTCCGACAGCAACAAGGCTTCCAAAGACGATATGAACGAATTTATTCAGAACGTCGTAGAAGAAAGCGAGGACGGTTACCGTCTTGGTATAATCACTTTTGCAAACGGGCAAGTATACGCCGCTGAACTCAATTCCAACGGAGAGCAAGCTTATAAAAATTATATTGCTTGCACTGACAAGCCCGAAGGCAACGCTTCGGATATCGCTTCCGCACTTATGTTTGCACGCGAAAAGCTTGCCGACCCTTCTTCGGGGCGTATCATAATACTTTCCGATGGTTTGGAAACCGACGGCAGTGCGCTTGCCGCCGTAAAGACCCTTGCCGACGAAGGGACGAGGGTGGATACGAAGTTTTTCTCACCCAAGGGCTACAAAAACGAAGTGCAGATAAATTCCGTCGAAGTCCCGCAAACTATGGCCGTCGGCACCACCGAATCAATTATGGTTACGCTTGAAAGCGTTACCGAGGGCTCGGTACAAATAACGGCGCATATCGCGCTGTACGATAATGACGTGCTTTACAGGGAACTGGATGCGCAGCTAAGCGGCGGTACGGACGTTATCCCTATCGATTACACTTTAATTAACCCTACTTTCCACAAATTCAAAGTAGTGGTAACGGCGGATAGCGATACTATTTCTGAAAATAACGAATACTATTCTTATCTTAATATACAAGCCTCCCATAAGCTGTTGCTCGTCGAAGGCTCGGAAAACGCCGCTAAAAGTATAGAAGACCTTATGAAGGGCGACTACGAGTTAGAAAGAAAAAGCGTAACCGAGCTGCCCGCAACTTACGAAGAGCTGTGCCGTTACAGTGAGGTAGTGTTTGCAAACGTAGCAAACGCAGACCTTCCCGTAGGATACGGCGATATTCTCACTCAATACGTTGAGGTTTTCGGCGGTGGTTTCTATACCGTAGGCGGCGATAGAGCATATCAAGAGAACGATATGAAGGACTCTAAGTATCAAGACCTTCTGCCCGTCGAAGCTTCTACCGGAAGAAAATCGTTGGGGCTGTTGCTCGTAATCGACCGTTCAAGCAGTATGAAAGAAAATAACCGTCTTAACCTTGCAAAAGACGCTGCAAAAGCCAGTGTTAATATGTTGGAAGACGAAGACTATATTGGTATCATAACTTTTGACGAGGACCCTGAGGCTACTATTACGAACAATGGGCTGTTCTCTATGTCGCGTAAGGATACCGTTCTAGACCGCATAGACAAAATTGAACTCGGCTATGGCACGCACTATACGAAGGCGTTAACTAAGGCAAACGATTTGTTTACGGGATTTAACGAAACCGATTTAAAGCATATAATTTTCCTCAGCGACGGCGACCCGCAACGCGATAACGAGGCTGACTATTTAAGAATAATAGAAACCATGGCGAAATCGGATATCACCTTGTCGACTATCGCGCTGGGTGCTTCCGTGTCCACCGAAACCGCAGAAAAAATGGCAACGGTAGGGAAAGGTCGCTTCTACGCAGTAACGAACGAAACGAGGCTTAGGGAAGCGATGGTTGAAGAAACCAAAGCGGCTTCAAGCCAATACGAAAACGAAAAACAGACTACGCTTGAAATAAAAAGCTTTACTTCGGCGGCGGTTTCGGGTATTACCGAAGGTGACCTTCCCAAGCTTCGCGGTTATTACGGCACCAAGCTTAAAAACGACGCAACCTTGATACTAAGCCACAACACCGACCCCATTTATGCCGAATGGTCACTGGGCAGGGGCAGGGTCGGCAGCTTTACGTGCGATTTAAGCGGCAAATGGTCGGCAGACTTTTTATCAAGCCAAAGCGGTCAAAAATTTATCGAACAATCTATAAGCAGCCTTCTTCCGAAAACGGTTGACCAAACCTATGCGGATATAAGGGCTGAAATCGTAAACGATAATCTTTCGGCAGAGCTACACGTTTATACCGACGCCCAAGAATGGGAAACGGTTACAGCGCAGTTGATTTCACCCGACAGAACGACTTCTACAATAACGCTTGAAAAGCAAACGGGCAGCCTCTTTGCGGGCGTGTTTGATATGCACGATAGCGGAATTTACGAAATACGTATAACCAAAACGAACGGCACCGAAACGACGGAAATTTCAGCATACACGGCGTTTTCTTATTCGAAGGAATACTCGGCTTTTGCAAACGAAACCGAGTGCTTCCAGTTCCTTCAAAGCGTAAGCGAAAACGGCAACGGCACTACGCTGTTCTCCCCGGAAAATCTTTTCGGCAAGCAAAACGAGGTAGTAAGAAGCACTTTTAACCCGCAGCTTACTTTCCTTATTATCTGTATAGTACTGTTCCTTTTGGATATCGTAGTACGTAAATTCAAAATCAAATGGCCGCACGAAATTATCCGTGAGCGCCGCGCCAAGATAGGGGGTAACGAAATATGAAAAAACCGCTTAAACTGATAGCCGCAATAATTATGTCTATTTTGCTTATTCCGGCTATATTTGCCGCTTGCTCGTCTGACGAGCCGGCATCCGACCCCGTTTTCACACTCGATAAAACGAGTGTGGAGCTTACCGTCGGCGGCAACGCAGAAGTTATAACGCTTACAAGTGTCAACGTGATTGAAGAGGCTGTTTGGGCGACTTCAAATCCTTCGGTTGTAACGATAAGCGCGAGCGGAGATAAGGCAACCGTCAAAGGCGTTGATACGGGTGCGGCGGTTATTACGGCAACGGCGGGCGACAGGGTTGCCATTTGCGCCGTTACAGTAAAACCCGGTCAATATATCACACTTGACAAAACGAGTATAAATATGCTTGCCGGTGCGTCAGTTAAGATTACGGCAGAAACCAACGTTACCACAAAGCTGACTTATTCCTCCAATAACGAATCGGTCGCAACCGTTAACGGCGACGGACTTATAACGGCTCGCTCTGGCGGCGAGGCGAGAATAACCGTCTCGGGCGGTAGTGCTTCTGCAACTTGCATGGTATACGTTACCGAACCTTTCGTAACCTTAAATAAAGAAGTGGTATTGCTTACTTTGGAGGAAGGGAACGATACCTTCCAACTCGTAGCCGATTCCAACTTTGATATTGAATGGGCGTCTAGTGACGAATCCGTTGCAACCGTAAGCGAAGACGGACTTGTTAAGGCAATTGGCTTGGGCGAAGCCACGATAACGGCTACGACGGATACGACTCCTTCGTCAAGCGCAGAATGCATAGTCAAGGTAAAGGGCGAAAAGCTTGATATAACGATATTTAAAGACGGTGAAGAAGTAGAAGATACGCTTATACTTCAACCAAAAGATTCGCTTCAACTTACGGCAACGATTACGCCAGAACAGCAAGGCGACGATGCAAAAGTTACTTGGTCTGTAAAATCGGGTACAGATATCGTATCCGTTGACGAAAACGGCGAAGTAACCTCTCTCGGCGATATCTACGGCGAGGCGGTTATACTTGCAACCAGCGTAAAAGACCCCGACTACACCGCGGAATGTAAAATAAAAGTACCCGACCCCTACGAAGGTTGGATAGAAATTCACGACAAGGCTTCGCTTGAAGCGGCACTTAAATCGGGCAACGAAAGTAAAAACATGTATCTTTCGGGCGATATCGACCTCGACGGTGCAACCATAAAAAGCACTATTGGCAATTTTACCGGCACGTTCGACGGCAGGGGCTACGAGATAATGGATTTCACTTGCAACGGTTTATTCGGAAGCATTGAAACGACGGGCACTATCAAAAACCTTGCAGTAACCGGCACCTCAGGTAGTAGCGACAACGGATACGGTTTATTAGGTTTCTTCGTGTTAGGAACAATGGAAAACTGCCGTTTCGATATTACCGTTAAAGACGACGGGCAGTCGGGTATTGCTCACCACAGCTCCCAAGCCGCAAAGGTAAATAACGTAATTCTTCTCGTAAGAAACCCCGAGAATAAAACGGGAATTAACGCAGACTATAACAATACCTCTACCGGTAACAACGTGTATTGCGCGGTTTTGGAGGGCAATGCAAACGTAACGGGCTTCACCAGAAAGACCGAAGCAGAGCTCAAACAAGCCTCGCTTTACGCGGGCTGGGACGAAAAGATTTGGCAAATTGAAGACGGCGAAATCCCCGTACTTAAAAACGGCGGAAACATCGGCGAGCTTAGGGTTATCCTCGATAAGGAAGAAGAAACTATTTACAAAGGTGATTTACTTGAACTTGTCGCAACGGTAAAGCCTATTAAGCTTCCCGCAGCGGATAGGGCGGTAGTTTGGACTTCCTCCGATGAAAGCGTTGCAACCGTTGACCAAAACGGTTTGGTAACCGCAAAGAAAGAGGGTAAGGCGGTAATAACCGCAACCTCCGTAAAGGAAGGCACGAAGTATGCAAGCTGTACGATAACGGTTGAACTGCCCGACGAATTGCCCGACCCCGTAATCAGAATTACTAACAAAATTTCCGCTTCAGAAGGGTTGAAGATAGGAAATAATTTAACCCTCACCACAACAGTTAACCGCGACGACGGAACGGTCGCTTGGACTTCTTCGGATAGCGCAATTGCAACCGTTGACCAAAACGGAAAAGTAACGGCAATAAGTGAAGGCGAAGTTACGATTACCGCAACCTTCACAACCGATAACGGCAAGACTGCAACCGATAGCGTTACCATTGCGGTTTACGGCGACGGACACATCGAGCTTGCACTTGCGGCTCGTTCGGTAAGCGTCGGCGGAGCTTACAGTATAGACCATAAAGCCTTGGGCGGAAGCGTAAGCTGGACTTCAAGCAATACCTCCGTTGCAACCGTTAGCGAAAGCGGCGTCGTAAGCGGCGTTTCGGTAGGTAAAACTATCATTACCGCAAAAGTAGGCGAAAAGACCGCAACGATGGTAATTCACGTCTATGAAAAGGCGGCGGGTGCAACCGAAGTTTCAACGCCCGAACAGTTTAAAGCTATCGGCAACGGCACTTACTATATCGTAAACGATATAGACCTTGGCGGCGAAACCGTAAACACGCTTAACGAATTTGCAAATATAGACGGCTTAGGCTACAAAGTAAGTAACTTCAATACGCCCAAACTGTTCACGCAGTTCCAAGGCTATATGAGGAATATAGAAATTTCCTGCGTGCTTAACGGCAACGGCAATTTCGACGGTTTGTTCGGTACGTGGATAGGCGCAGCAAACGGCACGGTCGAAAACTGTATCTTCGATATAACCTTCTCCGGCTCAGCTGGACAATGCGCTTTGGTTCACCACAACAATAACGGTACTATTAGAAACATACTTGTAAAAGTCTCCCGTGAGGAAGGTTCCAGCGGAGAAAAGTTCCCCGTATTCTTTGAAGTACCCAATAACGGCACTATAGAGAACGTATTCTTGTTAAAGGGTAACGGCTCGTATTCCGCAACTAACGGCGCAACGGAAAAGACTGAAGCTCAGCTTAAATCGGCTTCAACCTTTGACGAAAGCTGGGAGAACGGTTGGGTAATTATCGACGGTCAAATGCCCGTGCTTAAAGGCGCGCTCGTAACCGAACCTTTGAAGATTAAACTTGATAAAACTTCCGATGAGCTTTTCGTCGGTGAAACGGTAACTCTTACCGCAACGGTAACGCCTACAGAACTCACCGCAGAAGAACGCGCAATCAATTGGGTTTCCGAAGATCCCACGATTGCAACCGTCGCGAACGGAGTGGTTACCGCAAAGAAGGCTGGCACCGTTATTATAAAAGCAGTTTCTGTAAACGACGCAACCGTCGTTGCAACCTGCACCGTAACCGTGAAGGCGATTGAAATTTCAATCAACGAAGAAGATAAGATTTCCGAACTCAAGCTTGGCGGAACAAAACAACTTAACGTAACCGTAAACTGCGGCGAATACGAGTGGGAAACTTCGGACAGTAGCGTTGCAACAGTCGTTGACGGACTTGTAACCGCAGAGGGTGCAGGCAGCGTAACTATTACGGTCCGTTCCAAGAACGACACCGGCAAGTACGACAGTATCACTATCCAAGTAAAGGCAACTATTGTAATTACGGTAGAACTTTCCGATACTGCACTTTCGCTTGACAGGGACGATACGGCAACGCTTACGGCAACAGTAGGCAACTCCGATAGCGGCGTAACGTGGTCTTCCGATAACGAAGCCGTTGCAACCGTTGACGAAAACGGCGTGGTAACCACCTACGGCGCAGACGGCACGGCGACGATAACCGCAACCGCCAACGACGACGGCGGCAGCGGCAATTACGCTACGGCAACCTGCGTGGTAACCGTAGAGTACGTTTCCGTAGAAATCACGCTTAAAGCTGAAAGCTTTAGTATCTTCACGGGCAACTCGCTCGACGTTTCAGATATTGCAACGGCAAGCAAGGGCAACCTTACCTTGTCCGTAGTAAGTGGAAGCGGGGTTTCAATTGAAAACGGCAAAATTGTTGCAACGGGCGAAGGTACCGCAATCGTGCGCGTAACCTCATCAATTTCTTACACCGACGTAACCGCAGCGCACAAAGACGTGACCGTCAACGTAATCGAAGCTAAAGTTCAGATGAGCATTGATGCTACCAGAATTTCACTTAAAGTGGGCGAAGCTTCGGCGGCAAATACGCTTAATGTTACTTTGGATAATATGCCCGATTCCCCTGCGGCAGGCGACGTAGTCTGGACTTCGTCCAATGCTTCGGTTGTTTCGGTAGCCGGCGGATATTCGAGCGGCAAGTACACCGGTACGCTTACAACTTCTTCCAAAGGCAAGGCAACAGTAACCGCAACCTATACTTTGGACGGAGTTGATTACAAGGTAACCTGTGAAGTGAACGCATTCACCGCAACCGGCACTTGGACGGCGGTTTACGATTTGGCTACTTTCAAGAACGTTTGGAGTAGTGGCGGCGGCAACTATTATTTGACGCACGACCTTGATTTGAAAGGCGAATCGGTAAATATGCAGAGGCAAGACTATAATGCGGTATTTAACGGACGCGGATATGCGGTCAGCAATTTCAGTACTAACGCGTTATTCTATTACAATAATAGCGGCAGTGTAATAGAAAACGTTAAATTTGTCTGCACCTTGAACGGTAACGGAAATAACGAAGGTATTCTCGGACACCACGGCAACGGCGGAACAATTAGAAATTGTTACTTTGATATCACGTTCGGCACGAATTGCAGCGGTGTGTCACCGGCATTGGCTAATCACCTTAACGGTATGAAAATAGAAAATACTTTGGTCGTTACGCACAACCCTAACAATAAATCGACCACGTATGCTGACTTCTGTGAGGGTGGAACCGTTACAAGTATGATTTCTTGTTCAGATAGCAGCGTTACAATCAGCCCTAACGTAGGTACAGCCAAGACCGAAGCTCAGCTTAAAACTGCGGCAACCTTCGACGGTTGGACGGCTTGGGTAGCAGTTGACGGCGAATATCCCCGCCTTGCTGGTGATTGGGAATAATAAAATACAGTAAAGATATAACGGCGGGGCTGCCACAAGGCAACCCCGCCGTAAAATTAATTGACTTGTCGGCAAGTAAGTGCTAAAATAAATATCAGTTGAGGTGAGTAATGGAGAATTTTCTTGTCAAATTAAAATAAATTTACAAG
>CAMWQS010000033.1 GCA_947176485.1 uncultured Clostridia bacterium
CGCTTTTCGTAGCCTTCGCCCATAGAAAAAGTCTTTTTGGGCAAGTTGCCGTTTTCACTTATAAGGCGGAATAAATCGTTCTTTTTTATTGCGGGAAGCAACACGCCCACACCGCCGTTTTCGGTAAATTTAATTAAATCTTCTTCGCCGTGAATATAGTCTACTTCACCGCCGTTTTCGGCAAGAAAAGCCGAAATATAAGCGTCAAGTTCCTTTATCCCTTCGGGAGTATTGCCGTTAAAGGGTATTTGCGATTTTACACCCTTCACTACAATATACGCATTTCCGCTGCCCGAAGTTTGCATATTTTTCAAAAACGCGGCGCATTTATCGGTTTTTATAAGCCTATGAATAGGCTCGAACTTCAACGCATTATCGTAAAGGTTGACCGCCTCCACAAGCGCAAACCTTGCGGGGTGGTTCTCTCTTTCCTTTTCGCTTAAAGTGTTTTTTAAATTATCCCAACACTTTTTCGCCGTGGCTAAGGAATGGTTACCGTCCCCGACTGCGAATAACAGTGCGTTGTTTCCTTTTGCCAGCGAATAGAAAGCGGTTTTCACTTCCTCGGAATTGTCGATAAAAGTGCCCTTAATATGCCCGCCGCCGCACATTAAATCAAAATCGTAAAGGACTTTCCCGCGGTTTACGGCGTTTAAAACCGAATTATCTTCGTCGTTATACAACAGCATAACGTGCGGAAGCTCCAAGGGTGCGTTCTTTCTTATTTCAACGCGGGGAGGAATTCTTTCTTGTATGGTTGCCTCGGTTGAGCGGATAAGGGTTTTTGCGCCCGCCTCAAAAGAATAGTCTTCCAAATCTACGGAAACGACTATGCCTGTACGCGTACCCGAAGTGGTCGTGCGTTCAACGAGAATAAATCCGCCCGATACCTTTTTAAAAATGCCGCCCGAAAGGTACCCGCGCATAGTTTCGTTGATGCGCGCAATACGCTTTTCGGGCTTATCGTTGAGATAAATCTCGGGGAATATTAAGTTATATGCCGAAGGTTTACCCGCCGCAATTCTTTCAACCTTTTGCCAATACGGTAAATCGGAAGTGTATTGGTCGCAGGCGTTAACCGCCCACGCGCCCAAATCTACGCCGTCTGCCGGTAAAAGGATATCGGGAATTTTTATTGCGCTCATAGAACCCTCACACGTTTAAAACCAATACCGCGAACACTGCGAGCACGATGGCAAGAATTTTGATGGGAATATGCTTTGTGAATAATCCTACAAGGAAGTTTGTGAACTTTTTCATAATTTGCCCTCCGCCGTAAGGTCTGACCAGTAGTATTCGGAAAGTGCGTTTTTGATGTCCGCCGCGTCGGCGTATTTCTTTCTTATAACGCCGTTTTTAGCGATTGAAATAATACCCGTTTCTTCGGAAACGACTATTGCCGTTACGCTTGCAACAGACGTTACGCCGAGTGCAGCGCGGTGGCGGCTGCCCATATCCTTAGGAAGCTTTTCACTCTGCGCAAGGGGCAAGAAACAGCCCGCAGCATAGATTTTGGTTCCCTCTATTACCATAGCGCCGTCGTGTAAGGGAGCTTTGGGATAGAACACAGCCTCAATCATTTGCGCGGTTATGTCGGCGTTTACGACCGTGCCGCTTTCGATAATTCCTTCGGGAAGGTTCTCGTTAGAAAGAACGATAAGTGCACCTATGTCTTTTTTGGACATGTTCTGTACGGCGCGCACCGTTTCTTCGATGATAAGCTCCACGCCGGTGACGGTGATGTTATCTTGCTTCTTGCTCTTTTTGATATTCGAGTCAAGCAAGGTGCGCTTGATTTCCGTATGGAACATAGTAAAAATCAACAGTGCTATCATTAAGATAACGATGAGGAGAAGCTCTTGCGAGAATTTATCGGTGAGTGCGAAAGCCAAGCCGCTTACGATAACGGCAACCGTTACTACGGCGATAAACTTCCCACCCTTGTTAACTTTTAAAATTTTAAAAACGTAATAAAAGACTGCGGCTATCAGCAGAAACTGCAACACGTAGCCCACCCAATTTTCTGCGGAACTGTTAAAAAAAGCTTGAAATCTGTCCCCTATACTTTGCGTTTGCTCGCTTAGTAAATTTTTTCCCATATCATCCACCGAAACAAAGAATAATACTGTATTTAACTATATTATATAATTTAAATTTCAAAAAATAAAGCGTTTACGCCTAACTAATTTTATCCAACGCCAAAAAATATTGCATTTTCTACCGTTTGTAAAGCACTTTGCGGGGTTAAACGCCCGCACTTCATATCCGAAATAGCAGAATAAATATAACCGACCCATTCCTCTAAACGCGGCTGTCCTATCCTTCCGGCTTGTTCACGGCTCTTTTTTACGGCAAATTCTTTCATTTTTAAAAGCTTGGAAAGCTCCGCATTACTCTCGCCCGACGAGATTACCGTAAGAAGATTTTTGAAGTAATTGAAAAGCCCGTTTAAAAGGAAGACTTCGTCCCCTGCCTTCTTTTGAAGCTCGTCGGCAACCTCGCAAAACTTGGTAAAATTGCGGCTTGCGGCGGCGTTAGTCAATTCGTAAATTCTGTAATCGGCGTCTTTAAATACGAGTTCGTCAACTTCTTCACGGGTTAAAGTTCCCTCTTTTTTGTAGTCGATAAGCTTCTGCACTTCAACCGCAACACGCGCCATATTGTAAAGGCAGTATTCAGCGACAAGCTCGCAACACGCCGTGGAGGCACTCACGCCAGCACGCCTAAGCGTGATATAGACCCACTTCGAAACGGTTTCGGGGTCGGCTTTGCCGCAGTTGACGAAGGTAACCGCGTGCTTGCGTTTCAAGTCAACGCCCTTCTTCGCACCCGAGTTGACGATAATTAAAATTGCCGACGGCGGAAAATTTTCAAAAAGATTTTTTAAATAATTTTCGTACTCGTTCTCGGTAGGGTAAAACTCGCTTACTTTTATTACGCGCTTTTCCGCCATAAACGGATAATTTTTAACAGCCGAAACGAGAGCGGATATTCCGCTGCCCTTCAAGGCTTCGCCGTCGAAAGACGTAAAATTCAGTTCGGGCATTTGAAGAAAAGCAGCTTTAATTTGCTCCTCGCCCTTCATTCGGAAGTAGGCGTCGTCACCCTCTAAAAGATAGATGGACTTCGCACCCTCCGCTATGCTTTGTTTAAGCTCGATATATTCCATACGCTAATCCTTGTTGAACATTGACAAAAATTCTTTCATAGCAAACGAAAGGGTCACGTGCTTTGCAATTGCAACGCCTATGCCGCGAACGGGCAAAGTGGGCGTCGTTTTCAATTCGAAAAGCTCGCCGCTTTCAAACTCTGCCGCACAGTACTCACGGGGGATACAGCCAACGCCCATTCCCTTTGCTACGAGCCTTTTCATTAAATCCCAATTGGCAACCTCGACGTCCGGTGTAAAATGCACGCCGAGAATTTCTTCCGACGATGCAAGCGCACGGCGGGCAACCGTGTTTGCCTCAATCATCATAAGTGGATAATCGTGCAGACGCTTCAAAGGTATTTCTTCCAACTGAAGCTCTGCATATTTTTTGCCCGCAACGAACACGTCCGAAAGATGAGTTACCGTGCCGTAAAACCTTACGTCTTCGTCCTCCAAAGGAAGGTTGATAAAGGCAATATCGCACCGCCCTTCTTTAAGTTGGTTAACCGTGTTCGGGGAAGTGGATGAAATGAGCTCGAATTTAACTGCGGGGTACTTCTCGTTGAACTGGGCAAGTTTATCCGAAAGAACGTAAAAGAAAATAGAGTCCGTTGCGCCTATCCTGATAGTGCCGGTTGCCGTAGTTTTAAGCTCGGTAAGCTTATTCTCTGCACCCTCTAAAAGCTCAAGCGCTTCTTCAACTTGGTTGAAAATAAGTTTGCCACCGCCGGCGGAAAGCTCCATACCCTTATGGGTACGGTTAAAAAGCGAAACGCCGAGTTGACCTTCAAGCTGTTTTATTGCTTGCGATACGGCGGGTTGAGATATAAACAGCTCCTGTGCGGCTTTGGTTAAAGAGCCGCATTTGGCAACCGTATAAAACACTTTGTAAAGCTCCAAATTTACCATAAATTTTCGATAGACCCCCATATATGCCTTAACTAACGCATATTTTCACTTTTATTTGCCTACACAGAATTTTGCAAAAATGGTTGAAATAATTTCTTCATTTGCCGTTTCACCGGTGATTTCACCGAGGGCGTCCCACGCCTCTTTTAAGTCCACGGCGATTAAATCCAAAGTAAGAATTTCAAGGTTTTCCGTTGCCGATTTTAACGCTTCTTCTGCCCTTACGAGTGCCGCGTAATGCCTTTCTTCAACGATATAGGCTTTATCCAAAGCGGTGTCGCCAACGGACTTTTGAGCGATAAGTTTTTTAAGGTTTTCTACGCCGTCACCCGTCTTTGCAGACACGGCGATATCGTAATCACCGACGGGCTTTTTCAAGTCTGATTTATTGAATACCTTTATAACTTCGCCGTTCGTTTCTCCTGGAAGCTCCACCCCTTCCCCCTCGCTGACGGAAAGAATTATATCTGCTGAGTTTATTATTTTTCTTGCGCGTTCTATGCCTATACTTTCCACGTTGCCAGCGCGCTCACGTATGCCGGCGGTATCGACAAGGTTGTATTTGACCCCGTCTATTTCGATAGTACCCTCAACGGCGTCACGCGTGGTGCCTTCTTCTGCCGAAACTATTGCCTTTTCATACCCCAAAAGCGCGTTTAAAAGTGAGCTTTTACCCGTATTGGGTTTGCCGCAAAGCGCGACGGTTACACCTTCTTTAATCTTTTTACCGCACTTATAGCTTGCAACGAGCCCGTCGATTTCATCTTTTAACGAGGCAACCTTTGCGGAAATTCTTTTTAAATCAAGACCGCTTTCGTCTTCCTCGGGGTAGTCGATTTCAACAGCAACTTCCGCCAAAATATCTTTTAGTGAGTTTTGAAGGGTCTTAACCTCGCCCGAAAGTTTTTCACCGTAAAGCATACTTCCCGCACGCAGAAGCGCCAAGCTTTCGGCGTTAATCATGTCAGCCATACCCTCGGCGGAGGCAAGGGTCAGCTTGCCGTTTAAAAAGGCGCGTTTAGTGAACTCACCCCTCTCCGCAAGGCGCGCACCGAGGGATATGCACTTTTTTAAAATGCCCCTTGCAATTTGCACGCCGCCGTGGCAGTGAAGCTCGATTACGTCCTCACCGGTGAAGGTTTTGGGCGCTTTGAAATACACCAAAAAGCCGTAGTCTGTGAACCCGTCGCCCTCTATGTGTCCGGCGTACATATAATTGGGCTTGAAATTTATTTTAGGCGTGAAAATTTTATTCGCGATTTCAAGGCTATTTTCGCCGCTTATTCTGATAATTGCAACGCCGCCCGTACCCGGTGCGGTGGCAATTGCCGCAATACTTTCTTGCATAACACCTCAAAGTATAACTTAAACTTATACACTTTCGATAAAAGTATAACACCGCTACGTAAAAATGTAAAGAAAAAGAGTACTTTTGAAGTACTCTTTTTATCTTTTTAATATTTAATATTAATTTTCAAACGGGTCGTTATCGTTGCCTTTGCCGCCGAACTCAGAAAACGGGTCTTCAGCCGAGCCGCTTTGTGCCGAGTCGTTACCCCCGCCGTTGTAGCCGTAGTCTTCGTAAGGGCTTCTTGAATAGGGGTTTTGGTTGTAGGGATTCTGGTCGAAGCTTTGCTGCCTACGGTATTGCTGATACATTCTGTACTGCCTTTCCTGTTCTTTGCGGATATATTCGCGATAGTTCATTCCGCGGTTGTTTCTGAGTATGAAGATAAGAATGCCTTGAATGGGGAACAAAATGCTCGTAATCGTAAAAAGCATATATCTTCTTGCGGCGAAGGTTTGGAAGAACGCCGAAAGCGTGAACACTTGCATTACGAGGAACGCCAAGCTTAAAACGCTTAATATAATATCAAGCTCCGCAAAACACCACTTTGCCCATAAAAGCTCGGGGAATTCACTTATATTGCTTGAAAGCCTTTCAACCACCCAGCTAAGGCCGTAGCTGTTAGTATCGCTGACGTATTCAACGAGATTGTAAGACAGCAACAGAAGCCTTGCAACGTAGTTTAAAACGTAACCGATTACGAGCAGCGCCTCCAAAATAGCGGCAACGAGTGCAAAGATTTTTGTATCAACGCTTTTGAACACTCTATTCTTCTGCCCGCAAACGCCGATATAATAGGTGTTCAAAAACGGCACGAACGCCATCCATCTGTTTTTGTATCCCTCGCGACCGGCTATAACGAACAGCCCAACCGCCTGAAATACGAAAACGATTAGAAAGCACAGCCCGCCAACGACGTACGGGACGTACCACGTATCGGTATTGACGAATGCTTGCGCAATGTTTGCATAATTGAAAAAATCCATAAACCACCTTTTAAGGTTACAACATTATATATGTGTTAAATGTTAAAATTAAAATCAGTTTGTGAAAACCTTGTTAAAAAATTCAATTAAAAAGGGGAATACCGTACTCCACTTTTTCAAGCGTTACGCCCTTTGCCGGCATTGTTCTTCCAACGGCTTCCCTGTCGCCTTCGCTGAGGGAGCGGGCAATTTCTTCCCCAGATAAGCTGCCCTCGGCAAAGTTAATCATAGTACCCGCAATGGTGCGCACCATGTTATACAAAAACCCGCCGCCACAGACGTAAATTTCGATATCCGTGGATAAGTCGTTAGGCTTGACGACTACGTCGACAGAGTAAACTTCGCGCACGGTGGTTTTGACTTGAGAACCGCTTTTACAGTACGCCTTAAAATCGTGCTTTCCGACGAAAGACCCCGATATATGTTGGAGTTTCGCTATATTTACGGGATTTTTTACCCATACGGAAAATCTGTCTTTTAAAGGGTTTCTTCTGTCCGCCAAGTAGAATTTATAGCAATAAGTTTTTCTTTTTGCACTGCGGTTTGCGTCGAAATTTTCGGGCGCAACGGCAGATTGCAAAACCGAGATATCGGGCGGGAGAAAACGGTTTAAAACGTCCGCGATTTTCTCTGCGGGGATAGTAGTTTCCGCATCGAAATGACACACCTGCCCCGCCGCGTGAACGCCGCTGTCCGTCCTACCGCTTGCGGTTACGTTAGTTTTTTTACCGAAAACCTTTTCGCAAGCTTCTTCGACTTTTTCCTGAACGGTTATTGAATTTTTCTGTATCTGCCAACCGCCGTAATCGGTTCCGTCGTAGGCAAGAAGTATTACGTATCTCATTAGCTTAATTTTATATACTCGTAGAACTGCGGAAGGATATCCGCGCAATAGATATTGAAAAGCACTACGCCGGCAATAAGCGCGCCAATCGTTAAAAAGGCAACCAAGTCGCGCCAGCCAAGCTTTAATTTCTTGTATTTGGTTCTGTTTTTCGAGCTTGAATAGCAACGAGCGTCCATTGCGTCGCCAAGCTCGTCTGCGCGCCTGAACGCGCTTATGAGTAGCGGAATTAAAATAGGTACTATCGCCTTAATTCTTTTGAAAATATTGCCGCTTTCAAAGTCCGCCCCCCTCGCCTTTTGGGCGGAAATGATGCGGTTGGTTTCGTCAATCAGCGTGGGAATGAACCGCAAGGCAATTGACATTATAAGTGCAAGCTCGTGTACGGGGAATTTGATGTATTTTAAGGGTTTTAAAAGGCTTTCTATGCCGTCGGTAAGCGCAACGGGGGTCGTCGTTAAAGTGAGGACGGACGATGCCATTACCAAAAAGAACAGCCTTAAAATGAAAAATACGGTAAAAATTATTCCCTCTCGGGTGATTTTTATTATCCACCACTCCGCATAGACGGTTTCTCCGCCGTGGAAAAACAGATTCAAAACCGCCGTAAATACGAGGATAACCAAAATTCCCTTTACCGAACGCAAAACTCTGCCGAAGGGAACGCGTGCCGCCGCTATTGCTATGCAGATAATGAGAGCAACCGCGAGCAGTGAATAGAAATTGTTTGCGACGAACAGCAAAACTATGAACGCAATAAGCCCGAGTAGCTTAATACGCGGGTCAAGCCTATGAATGAAGGACTGCGTGGGGTAAAACTGACCGAAGGTTACGTCGTTAAGCATCGGCTTCACCTCCGTCCACGGCTTTGCCGTGGTTATAAACTTCTATCACCTTATCCGAAAAGTCGGAAACGGTGCAGTCGCTGTCTATAATTATTCCGTTTTTTGCAAGTCCTTGGGCAATTTTTGCGGTTAGCGGGATATCCAAGCCCAACGCTTTAAGCTCGTCAGCACGCTTAAAAATTTTGTGGGGCGCGTCGCAAGCGAAAACCTGCCCATTAGAAATTACGCACGCTTTGGTGCAGTTATCCGCAACCTCGTCCATGTCGTGGGAAACTATTATTACGGTTTTACACCACTCGCGGTGGAGCTTGTGCAAAAGCTCCATTATTTCGTTTTTGCCCTTGGGGTCAAGCCCAGCAGCGGGCTCGTCCAAAATTAAAATCTGCGGTTTGGTTACTATAACGCCCGCTATGGCAACGCGGCGCTTCTGCCCGCCCGACAAATCGAAGGGGGACTTGTCCTTGACTTCTTCGTAGTTAAGCCCGACGATTTCGATACTTCGTTTTACGGCTTCCTCAATTTCTTCTTTGGAAATACCTTTTTTGAAATTTTTAAGTCCGAAGGCAACGTCCGCGAAAACGGACTCCGCAAACAGTTGGTACTCGGGATATTGAAAGACCATACCGACGCTTGCCCGTAGTGCCTTAAAATCGCATTTTTTACTGCCTAAATCGAATTGCCCCACGGATATATGCGAAATAACGGGGGTCGGTTGACCCTTTTTAGCCTTGGGTTTTTTATATCTTTTCTGCGCCTGAGGCAGTTTTATTAGCGCGTTAAGATGCTGAATTAGCGTTGATTTTCCGCTGCCGGTGTGCCCGATTATTCCGAAAAACTCACCTTCGTCGATATGAAGATTGACGCCCTTTAAAGCTTTGGTTGCAAACGGCGATTTTTTGGAATAAGTGAAGGTTAGGTCGTTGACGTCAATATCCCATTCGTGGGTACTTTCAATGGGTTTTTCCTTGCAAATTGACGATTGCCCCCCATATATGCCGCAACTAACGAAGTTTTTATTGATTTCGTCGGCAAGCTCTTCGGGGCGCAAAACGTTGTTAATTTGCATTCCCGCCTTGCGAAGATTTTCGGAAATTACGCTCGTTCTAGGCAAGGACAAATTGAAGGTTTCAAGCGTTTCGCCGCTGGTGAAAATTTCTTCGGGAGTGCCCTCCAACGCAATTTCACCCTTATTCATAACGATAGTTCGGTCGGCAAGCAACGCTTCTTCCATAAAGTGGGTGATGAGGATGATGGTCATCCCCTCCTCTTTATTCAGCTTTTTAACGACCTCTATAACTTCACGTCTGCCCTTGGGGTCAAGCATTGCCGTGGATTCGTCCAAAATTAAAACGTCGGGCTTTATGGCAAGTACGCCCGCAACCGCTATGCGCTGCTTTTGTCCACCCGAAAGCCTTGCCGGAGTAGAAGTGCGGAACTCCTCCATTCCCACGGCTTTCAACGCCCAGCCTATGCGACCCTCTATTTCCTCCCTTTCAACGCCGATATTTTCGGGACCGAAAGCGACGTCGTCCTCAACGATGGATGCAACCATCTGATTGTCGGGGTTCTGAAATACTACGCCTACGTGCTTTCTAATTTCGACTGCGTTTTTGCCTTCGGCAATATCCATACCGAGTACGGTAATTTTGCCTTCGTCCGCGTCCAAAAGACCGTTCAAAAGGCGGGCAAGGGTCGACTTGCCGCTACCGTTATGTCCGATTACGGATAAAAACTCACCCCGTTTCAGCTTTAAAGACACGCCGTTTACTGCGTAAACGCCGCTGTCGGGGTAAGAAAATTTTACGTTTTCACACTCGATAATGTATTCTTCGCACATACAGTCAAATTCTTTTTAATAAATTCACGGTAAATTATACCAAATAAACTTGTTTTGCACAACAAAATAGTGTGAAAAACGGCAAAAATTTTTCGTATGAAATTCTTTACAATATTGACAAGCCCGTTTTTGTGTTATATAATAATGTAAGTGTGTTTATAACACACTCATCGCTAAAAATAATTATTTATAAAACGGAGGTTTTTTGATGAAAAAGTTGACTATCGACGGTAATACCGCCGCAAGCCACGTTGCGTACGCCTTTTCGGAAGTAGCCGCAATTTACCCCATCACCCCTTCTTCACCTATGGCTGAAGTTGCGGACGAATGGGCAACGGCAGGCAGAACCAACATGTGGGGTCAGAAGGTAAGAATTGCAGAAATGCAATCTGAAGGTGGCGCGGCAGGTGCCGTTCACGGTTCGCTTTGCGCGGGCGCGTTGACGACGACTTACACCGCTTCGCAGGGACTTTTATTAATGATTCCCAACATGTACAAGATTTCGGGCGAGTTGATGCCTATGGTAATGCACGTTTCGGCACGTGCACTTGCAGCACACTCCTTGAACATTTTCGGCGACCACGCCGACGTTATGGCTTGCCGCCAGACGGGTTTTGCAATGCTTTGCGACGGCTCCGTACAGGAAGTTATGGACTTAGCGCTCGTTGCACACCTTTCAACTTTGAAATCCAAAGTTCCCTTTATTAACTTCTTCGACGGCTTCAGAACGAGCCACGAGGTTGCTAAAATCGACGTTTGGGACGACACTGACGACTATAAGGAAATAAGAGATATTTGCGACGAGGTTGGCATTGCCGCTGACGTTGCGGACTTCAAGTCCCGTGCGTTGAACCCCGAGCACCCCATCCAAAAAGGTACTGCACAGAACGGCGATACCTACTTCCAGAACAGAGAGACGGCGAACAGCTATTACGAAGCTACCCCCGCTATCGTTCAGAAGATGATGGACTTCGTATCTGCACACTGCGGAAGAAAGTATCACCTTTTCGACTACGTCGGCGCAAAAGATGCAGAACAAGTTATCGTTTGTATGGGTTCGGCTTGCGAAACCATTGAAGAATCGATTAACAAGCTCAACACGATGGGACATAAGTACGGACTTATCAAGGTTCGCCTTTACAGACCTTTCGTTGCAAGCGCGTTCGTAAAGGCTATTCCCAAGACTGCTACTAAGATTGCGGTTCTTGACAGAACGAAGGAACCCGGTTCACTCGGCGAGCCTTTGTACCTTGACGTGTGCTCCGCACTTTTGGAAAAGGGCGTTGAGGGCGTTAAGGTCGTAGGCGGCAGATACGGCTTGGGCTCGAAAGAGTTCACTCCTTCGATGGTGCTTGCAGTTTACAAGAACTTAGAGAAGGACAAGCCGAAGAACCACTTCACCATCGGTATTTACGAGGACGTAACGAACTCGTCTTTGAACTTCTCCGAAAAATTTGACGCCGCACCCGCAGGCTCGACCAGCTGTAAATTCTACGGCCTCGGCTCCGACGGTACGGTTGGCGCGAACAAGAACTCGATTAAGATTATCGGCGACCATACGGAAAAACACGCACAAGCGTACTTCTTCTACGATTCGAAGAAATCGGGCGGTATCACCGTTTCACACCTCCGTTTCGGCGACACTCCCATTCAGTCCGAATACTTAATCGACAGCGCGGACTTCGTACAGTGCTCTAACCCCTCTTACGTAACGCGTTACGATATGACGGGCGACATTAAAGAAGGCGGTACCTTCCTTATTAACACCAACGCAACTACCGTTGAGGCTTTGGAAGAATTCCTTCCCGCAAAGGTTAAGCAGGATATCGCAAAGAAGCACATCAACCTTTACGTTATCGACGCTATCAAAATTGCCGGCGAGCTTGGACTTAAAGGCAGAACCAACACTATTTTACAGTCTGCATTCTTCCGCGTTAATCCCCAGATTATGCCTTACGAGCAAGCTATCGACTATATGAAGTACATGGCTAAGAAATCGTTCGGCAGAAAGGGCGACGCTGTCGTTCAAATGAACTACAACGCGATTGATTCCGCAGCCGGTGACAACCTTATTAAAATAGAAGTTCCCGCGGCTTGGGCAAAGGCTAAGACGGGCGCCGAAATGGTTAAGGGTGCTGATAACAAGTACTATCAGGAAATTATCAAACCTATCCTTTACCTTGAAGGCGACAAGCTTAAGTCTTCACAGTTCAACGCTGACGGACACGTTCCTACGGGCACGACCAAATACGAAAAACGCGGCGTTGCCGTTCTCGTACCCGAAATTATCGTTGATAAGTGCATACAGTGCGGCACCTGCTCGTTCGTATGCCCTCACGCATGCTTAAGGCCCGCACTCGTTGCAGAAGGCTCCGAAAAGCCCGCAACGCTCGTCGGCAAAGCAGCTATCGGCTTACCCGGTTACGAGTATAAGATGCAGGTTTCACCCCTTGACTGTATGGGTTGCGGCGTGTGCGCTACCGTTTGCCCCGTAAAGGACGGCGGTGCAATTAAGATGATTCCCCTTGCAGAATCGCTTGAAAAGGGCGAAGCTGAGAACTGGGAATACACCGTTGAGCTTCCCGAAGCTGATACTTCGAAGTTCAAGAAAGAGACCGTTAAGGGTTGCCAATTCGCTACTCCCCTCTTTGAGTTCTCCGGCGCGTGCGCAGGCTGCGGCGAGACCCCTTACGTTAAGGTAATCACCCAGCTCTTCGGTGAAGACATGGTAGTTGCAAACGCAACGGGTTGCTCGTCAATTTACGGCGGTTCGTCACCTACCTGCCCTTACACCACCAACAAGAAGGGACACGGACCCGCTTGGGCTAACTCCCTCTTCGAAGATAACGCGGAATTCGGCTACGGCATGAACCTTGCATATTCCGCAAGAAGAAACGCAATCAAAGAAAAGGTTGCTAAGCTCGCTGAACTTTGGGGCGGCGAAGGCAAGAAACTTTGCCAGAACTACCTTAAGGCGTTTGATAACAGAGAACCTTCCAAGAAGGCTTCCGCAGAGCTCGTTGCGGCACTTGAACAGTGCAACGACTGCGGTTGCGAAGCTGACGCGCTCGTTAAAGAAATTCTTGCAGACAAAGACTGCCTTGCTAAGAAGTCCATTTGGATATTCGGCGGTGACGGCTGGGCTTACGATATCGGTTACGGCGGTTTGGACCACGTGCTTGCAAGCGGTGAGGACGTAAACGTACTCGTTCTCGATACCGAAGTTTACTCCAACACCGGCGGTCAGGCTTCCAAGTCAACCAACATCGGTGCAGTTGCGAAGTTCGCTTCCGCTGGTAAGAGAATTAAGAAGAAGGATTTGGGCATGATTGCTAAGTCCTACGGATACGTTTACGTTGCACAAGTTGCAATGGGCTCTAATCCCGCTCAGCTTCTTAAAGCTTTGACCGAGGCTGAAGCTTACCACGGTCCTTCACTTATTATCGCGTATGCACCTTGCATCAACCACGGTATCAATATGACTAAGAGCCAGCTTGAACAGAAGGCGGCAGTTGACTGCGGCTACTGGCAGCTTTACAGATACAACCCCAACGGCGAAGTATTCACGCTTGACAGCAAAGACCCTACGGGTGATTACCAAGCGTTCCTTGCAGGCGAAACAAGATACGCTTCACTCGTTAAGACTCAGGGCGAGGAAGTTGCAAAAGACTTGTTCCAGAGAACGGAAGAATCCGCTAAGGCAAGGCTTGAAGGCTACAAGAAGCTTGCAGGTAAAGAGTAATAAGCGTTGACAATCTAATATAAAAGCGTTCGCCGCGTTAAGGCGTAAAAAATCCCCCGCGATTAATCGCGGGGGATATATTTTATTTAATTAGTTTAAAAAGTCGGAAATTACTTTCATAACTTCTTGGTCTTCTTCGGTGGCGGCTTTGAAGTCGAAACCGTCAAAAAATCTGTACTTTTCGCCCTCGCTCATCTTTGGGGAATTGATAAGTGCGGCTTGAAGCTCGGCAAGCTTTCCCTCGGCGGCGACCGTATTGTACGGGTTGTGCGCCTTGCCTTCGGCAAGATATTTCGTTATATGCTTGCCGTTCGCCTCGTAATAAGCGGCAACGGAATTCCCGACCACCTCGTCTTTATCGCCTTGAATAAGCAGCGTAGGCACGCCGTTACCGCTTGCACACTTTGCCGCGTTGGTGTTGCCCTTGCCTTTAAATTTAAAGCAATAAGTAATCGTAACGAAGTAGGCAATTAACGCCGCAATCGGCTTGGGCATCATTTTAGCGAGATATTGCCAAATGACGTTTGAAGGCACCGACGGAGCACTTATTGCAACCACTTTTTCAACCTTTCTTTGGGCTGAAGCGCAAAGAGCGGAATACCCGCCCCAGCTGTGTCCCACGAGATACAGCGGCTTATCCTTAAACCTTTCGTCGGCGCGGGCAAAGTCTATAACGCGTATCACGGACAGCGCGCCCGAATACATACCCCGAATATTTTTGCCTTCGGACAAGTTGCAACCGTAGTTATCTACGGCAAGAACCGTAAACCCGCAGTTGCAGAAATAGGCGATTTCCGTGGTATAGGCGATATGCCCTGGTCCCATTCCGTGGCAGAAAACTATAAGCTTGCCGTTGTCTTGCACGCTTGCGCTTGTGTAAATATAACCGTTAAGCGCGCCGTCTTTGCCTTGAACGGTTACGGGCTGGGCGTCAAGGTTAAAATCTTCCGCCGTGAAATACTTTAAAAGCGGGTTTTTATCCCCGCGCTTGCCGAAAGCAATTCTGTCACAGACGAAGGCAAGTATAAAGAACACGAGGTCTATAAAAACTCCTACCGACAGCACGATTATTATAATTAAAATTCCGATATCCATAAATATTTAAAG
>CAMWQS010000034.1 GCA_947176485.1 uncultured Clostridia bacterium
GATTACTACGTGCTTTGACGGTTTGCCGCAGATGGCACATTTCTTTGCGGTTTCGCCTTCGGCGAATACACGCGCCGTTGCTTGCGCGTAGGACTTTACTTTGTCCTCGCACTCGCGGCAGCCGCACCAACCCGCCTTTACGAAGTTGCCGCCGTCAACGCCCTTCAATATCTCGTCAAGGTCGTCGGCGTAGACTATGCGGTTATCGCGGCGGACCTTGGCCGCCTCCAACATATTCTTTTGAACGGTTGCAAGCAAGCCTTGTACCGTCTCGGTAAGTCCGTCAAAGGAATACGAGTTCTTTTCAAGCGTATCGCGACGGAAGATAAGCGCGTTGCCCTCCTCAATGTCGCGGGGTCCTAATTCTATTCTTAAAGGCACGCCCTTCATTTCCCACTCGTTGAACTTCCAACCTGGTGAATTGTCCGAATCGTCAAGCTTGACGCGCAAGCCCGCCTTTTCAAGCTGAGCTTTAACCTCGGCACACTTTTCCAAAACGCCGCCTTTTTTTGCCGCGATGGGAACGATTACGACTTGCACGGGCGCAACCACGGGCGGGAGAACCAAACCTCGCTGGTCTCCGTGAGCCATTATAAGTGCACCGATAAGCCTTGTGGATACGCCGAAGCTTGTGGTATACGCGTACTTTTGCGCGCCGTCCTTATCGAGGAATTTAATATCGAAAGCCTTTGCAAAGTTCTGGCCCAAAAAGTGCGTCGTGCCTGCTTGAAGGCTTTTGCCGTCCTTCATCATTGCTTCCATACCGTAGGTTGCAACTGCGCCCGCAAACTTCTCCTTTTCGGTCTTTCTGCCCGTTATTACGGGAATTGCAAGGCAGTTTTCGGCAAATTCCTTGTAGACTGCAAGCATTTTTGCGGTTTCGGCTTCGGCTTCTTCTTGTGAAGAATGCGCCGAGTGCCCTTCTTGCCACAAGAATTCGGAGGTTCTTAAAAACGGGCGGGTGGTCTTTTCCCAACGCATAACGTTTGCCCATTGATTGATTAAAATGGGCAGCTCGCGGTAGGACTGCAACCATTTGGAGTACATATTGCCTATTATCGTTTCGGACGTGGGGCGGATAGCCAAAGGCTCGGCGAGCTCTTCGCCGCCGGCGTGGGTAACTACCGCAACCTCGGGCGCGAAGCCTTCAACGTGCTCTGCTTCCTTAGTGAAAAAGCTCATGGGGATAAGCAGAGGGAAATACGCGTTTTCATAGCCGTTTTCTTTAAAGCGTTTGTTAAGCTCGGCTTGAATGTTTTCCCAGATGGCGTAGCCGTACGGGCGGATAACCATACTGCCCTTGACGGGGCCGTAGTCGACGAGTTTGGTCTTGATAACTACGTCGGTATACCACTGGGGGAAGTCCTTTTCAATATCCGCGATTTGTTCAACAAAATTTTCTTTTGCCATAGAAAGCAAACCTCTTAATTAATATTCGTTTGAATTATAACACAAGAAAGCCGAAAAATAAAGGATTTTAAAGGCGTTTGGTAAAGTTATGCGGTAAAAAAATTTAAAGGCGATTTCTCCTCAAACACTTGTAAAACAGTGCTAAATATTATATAATACGGATATATGCAATTCAAAGAATTGAAAAAACTTAAAAGCGGCACGGACGTCCGCGGCGTTGCCGTTGAGGGCGAGCTGCCCGTAAACCTTACGGACGAAGCCGTTCGGATTATCGTAAACGCATTTGTAAAGTGGCTTTCTTTAAAGTTTAATAAAAACAAATTCAGAATTGCTATCGGCAACGACAGCCGCGTTTCGGCAGAAAGAATAGTTACGGCGGCGAAGAACGCACTGTTATCTTGCGGGTGCGACGTTGTATATACCGGGCTTTCTTCCACCCCGTCGATGTTCATTTTGTTGAAAAGTTCGGGCTGGGGCGTGGACGCTTCGATTATGGTTACCGCCTCTCATATGCCTTACGACAGAAACGGGTTGAAGTTCTTCACCCCCGAGGGCGGGCTTGACGGCAAGGATATAGAAAATATTTTACGCATTGCTGCGGACGGCGGTTTCCTTTCTGGCGAGGGCAGTTACGCGGAAAAGTCTTTTATGGACGAGTACTCGCAAATCCTCGTTAACACGGTTGAAGGCGCGTGCGGCAAACAGCCTTTGAAGGGCAAGAAAATTATAGTTGACGCGGGCAACGGCGCGGGCGGGTTCTTTGCCGAAAAGGTTTTAAAGCCTTTGGGCGCAGATACTTGCGGCAGTCAGTTTTTGGAACCGAACGGCTACTTCCCCAACCATATACCAAACCCCGAAGATAAAGTTGCCATTGCAAGCATATCCTCCGCGGTGATACGCGAAAAAGCCGACCTTGGGATAATCTTCGATACCGACGTGGACAGGGCGGCTTGCGTTGATAAAAACGGCGGCGAAATAAACAGAAACGCGTTAATTGCGTTAGTTTCAGCCATACTGTTAAAGGACGAGCCCGGCACTATCGTAACAGACAGCGTAACGAGCGACGGGCTTACAGAGTTTATAGAGAGCCTTGGCGGCAAGCATTTAAGATACAAGCGCGGCTATAAGAACGTCATCGACAAGTGCAAGGAGCTAAACGGAAACGGCGAGTACTCACCGTTGGCGATAGAAACATCCGGGCACGCGGCGTTTAAAGAAAATTATTATCTTGACGACGGTGCGTACCTTATCACGAAAATTCTTATTAGTCTTGCGCTGCAAGCGAAAGAGGGCAAAGATTTAACCTCGCTTATATCCACCCTTAAAAGGCCCGTTGAAGAATGCGAAGTGCGTATTACCTTTAACGAAAAGAGCGTCGACTTTAAAAAAGAGGGCGCGATGGTTATAGAAGATTTAAAAGTAATTGCCCGTAGCGACGAAAATATGGTTTTATCGCCCGAAAACCACGAGGGCGTTAGGATAAACTTAAAAGAAGGAAAAGGCGGTTGGCTGCTTGTAAGAATGAGCGTTCACGACCCCGTTATGCCGATAAACTTTGAAAGCAACTATAAAGGCGGCAACGTTGCCGCGGCGAAAACGCTTTTGAAGATTTTAGAGGGCTACCCCTTCCTTGAACTTAAAAACTTGAAAAATATTACGACTTAAGGAGAAACGACAATGTCTATAAACACGAAATGTATAGACACCATTAGGGTGATTTCGGCGGAAGCCATTCAACGCGCTAAATCGGGACACCCCGGTATTTGCCTTGGCGCGGCACCTATCGGCTTTGAGGTATTCAAAGACTTTTTGAAGTTTAACAGCGAGAACCCCCATTGGGACAACCGTGACAGGTTCGTTCTTTCTGCGGGGCACGGCTCGATGCTTTTATACTCGCTTTTGCACCTTTTCGGTTACGACTTAAATAAACAGGACTTGATGAGCTTCCGTCAATTGGGTTCGCGTACGCCCGGGCATCCCGAGTACGGTTTAACCGACGGCGTTGAAGTTTCAACTGGTCCTTTGGGACAAGGCTTAGGCAACGCGGTCGGCTTCGCGCTTGCGGAAGCGCACCTCGCTTCGATTTTCAACCGCCCCGACTATCCTATCGTAGACCACTTCACATACGTATTGTGCGGCGAGGGTTGCCTTGAAGAAGGCTTGGGCTACGAAGCTTGCTCGTTTGCGGGCACGCAAAAGCTTGGAAAGCTTATCCTTTTATACGATAAAAACAACATAACCATTGAGGGCGATATCAACTCCTCCTTCAACGAGGACGTTGCAACGCGCTTTTGCGGGCAGGGCTGGCAGGTTATACGCGTGCCCAACGCGAACGACCTTGCGGTATTGAAGTGCGCAATCGAACGCGCCAAGAGTGATTTGACGCGTCCTTCGATTATTATCTGTACCTCAAAAATCGGCTGCGGCAGTCCCCTTGAAGGCAGCGAAAAAATTCACGGCGCGCCCATGGGCGAGGAAAACCTTGCTAAATTTAAAGAAAGCCTTGGCTGGACGGAAGAGCCTTTTGAAGTGCCCGAGGACGTAAAAGACTACTGCCGTGAAATTGCCGATGAAAAGCGCGTTTACGAAAAGGAATGGAACGAGCTTTTTGCACGCTATCAAAGGGCTTACCCCGAGCTTGCGGAAAAGTACAAAAACTATATGAACGGCTACGAACTTGATTATACCGAGCTGTTCAGCAAATTCGACTTTTCTTCACCCGAGGCGTCGAGGGCTTCCGGCGGAAAGATTTTAAACGAAATTGCAAAGCACATACCCAACCTTTTGTCGGGCTCGGCAGACCTTACGCCCTCTACTTTGACGGAGCTGAAATGTTCGGGAGTTTTCTCACCCGATAACAGGACTGGCAGGAATATCCGATTCGGTATCCGCGAACACGCTATGGCGGCGATATCCAACGGTATACAGCTGCACGGCGGGCTTAAAATGCTTTGCTCCACCTTCTTCTCATTCTCCGACTATATGAAGGGCGCAATAAGATTAAGCGGACTTATGAACGCACCCGTGATTTACGTGCTGACGCACGACTCGATAGGCGTTGGCGAGGACGGACCTTCCCATCAGCCTATGGAACAGCTTATCGCGCTTAGGTCTATACCCAACCTGAAGGTTTACCGCCCGTGCGACGGCAAGGAAACGCTTGCGGCGTACGTTTCGGCACTTACGGGGCAGTCGCCCACCGCTTTGGTGTTATCGAGGCAAGCACTCGGTCAGCACGAAAATTCGGGCATAAAGGCTATGACCGGCGGCTATATACTTGAGGACTGCAAGGGCACGCCCGACGTTATATTGATTGCAACCGGTTCCGAAGTTGACCTTTGCGTCGGTGCGAAAGAAATTCTTGAAGGCGAGGGCATAAAGGCACGCGTAGTATCTATGCCTTGCATCGAAGAATTTGAAAACCAGACCGAGGAATACAAGGAACACGTTCTGCCGAAAAGCGTTAAAGCGCGTGTGTGCGTAGAGGCGGCTTCCCACTACGCCTGGTACAAATACTGCCGCGACTACGGCGAAATTATAGCTATGCAAGGCTTCGGCGCTTCGGGCAAGGCACAAGCACTGTTCGAGCATTTCGGCTTCACCAAAGAAAACGTTGCCGAGAAAGCAAGGCTTTCGCTTGAAAAAGTAGCAGACGACGAGGACGACGGCAAAAAGAAACGCAGATAAATTTTATAACGGTTGAAAAAAGCCGCCGCGCAATTTTGCGCGGCGGCTTTTAATTATTTTACAATTTTTCGTTTTCGCGGGCGGTGGCGAGCATTAGCTTTATGCGGTTTTCTTGGTTGACTTTGGTTGCCGAGGGGTCGTAGTCGACGGCAACGATGTTTTCGTCGGTATAGATAGATTTAAGGGTGCGGATAACGCCCTTGCCCGCTATGTGGTTGGGCAGACACCCGAAGGGCTGGGCGCAGACGATATTTTTGACGCCCGTTTCGGCAAGTGCAGCCATCTCGGCGGGAATAAGCCAGCCTTCACCCATCTTTACGCCTTGGTTTATAACCTTATCGGCACAGGCGCGGAGATGCTCGAAGTCGTGAACGGGCTCGAAGTTGCCGTCCTCTTTAAACTGCTTAATGACGTTAAGCTGCATACGGTGCACCAAATTATACACCGCCTTGTACGCAAGCGCCTTGTAGTGTCCGTGCCCGTAAAGCGTATAGTCGTTGACGACGTTGATTATACAATAGAGAATAAAGTCCAAAAGCGCGGGCACGACTGGTTCACAGTTTTCGTTTAGTAAAAACCTTTCCAGCTCGTTATTGCCGAGTGAGGAATACTTGATGTAAATTTCCCCCACCACGCCGACTTTTATCTTCTTTTTGCCGGTCTTCTTTACTGCGGCGAAGATATCTATTATTTTCTTGTTGATTTTTTTATAGTGGCGATAGCCGCCCTTTTCGAACTTGGATACGATGAAGCTTACCGCTTCGTCACGCACCCTGTCCGTTGCGCAGCTTTCCACTTCGTAAGGCTTGGTTTGATTATAGCACCACATTACGGTGTCGCCGTAGAGAATAGAAAAAGCAAGCTTGATAAACAGTTTTACGCCGATTTTGAAGGTACTTTCCTTTTCAAGCCCCGAAAAATTGATTGAAACTACGGGCACGTTGGGGAACTCGTTTTTTATCGCCTTGCGGATAAGGGGCATATAGTTCGAAGCCCTGCACCCGCCGCCCGTTTGAGTCATCATTATTGCGGTATGGTCTAAGTCGTACTTGCCGCTTTTAAGCGCGTCGATAAACTGACCGACGACGCAAAGGCACGGGTAACAGGTGTCGTTATGAACGTGCTTTAAACCCTCGTCAATTACGGCGCGGGTTTCGTTTTTTAACACCTCTACGTCGTAGCCTTCAAGCCTTAGCACCTTTTCTATAATAAGGAAATGCCACGGAAGCATATCGGGGACGAGAATTTTATGGGTGCGTTTCATAGACTTGTCCCACTTGGGATATTCAGTTGTATAGTCTTTAAACGCCGTCTTTTCTTCCATTATTTTTCGCCGCCTCGTCTATCGCCGCAAGCATACTTCTAAGCCTTATCTTGACTACGCCGAGATTGTTTATTTCGTCTATTTTTATCTGTGTGTAAAGCTTACCGTTCTTTTCCAAAATGGAACGGACCTCGTCGGTGGTTATCGCGTCAAGCCCGCAACCGAACGAAACGAGCTGAACCAAGTTTAAATTTTTGCGCTTTGATACGAAGTCCGCCGCACGGTAAAGCCTTGCGTGGTAAGTCCATTGGTTAAGTACGTCGACCTTGACCTTGTCACCCTTTTCGAACACGCTGTCCTCGGAAAGCACGGCAAGCCCCAAAGAAGTTAAAAGCTTATTTATGCTGTGGTTGATTTCCCCGTCCAAGTGATAGGGTCTGCCCGCAAGCACGATGACCTGCTGCCCGTTCATCTCTGCCTTCCACAGAATTTCGTCCGCCTTGGAGCGAACGTCCTCGTGGTATTTTTCAAACCTTGCAAAGCCCTCGTCAAGAGCGTTTTCGATATCGCGCTTGGTAAAGTTATACTTTTTAAGCGCGTCCATAAGCTTCTTGACCGTGGGCTTTTTCATATTCAAATCGAGGTAGGGCATAAGGAAATTCTTTTCGTTAAGCCGCTCGTTATTCGCCTTTAAAAGCTCGGGGTAGTACGCCACCACGGGGCAATTGTAGTGGTTGGTTGAACAGTGTTCGTCCAAATTGTAGCTTTCGCAGGGCATAAATATGAAGTCGACGCCCTCGTCCAAAAGGCTTTCTATGTGCCCGTGAATAAGTTTTGCGGGATAGCACGCGGTGTCGCTTGCGACGGTGTGCTGACCCTTGAAGTAAAGCTGGCGCGTAGATTTTCCCGACAAAACGACCTCGAAGCCCAAGGTTTCGAAGAAACCCGCCCAAATGGGGAGCTGCTCGTACATACCGAGCTGTAAAGCAAGCCCCACTTTGCCGCGTATGCCGCTTTGACCGTTTACGCCGTGTACGCAGTCGATAAGCCTTACTTGCTTATACGCGTATATATCCATATCCGCAAGCGCGGGTTTTCTGCCCGCACCGCGTTCGCACTTGTTGCCTGAAATAAATTTTCTGCCGTCGCTGAAACGGATCACGTTCAGGTTGCAGTTTGCAGTACAGCCGCGGCAGTTGGTGGCTTGAAGGGTGTAAGAAAATTCTTCAAGCTCTTTAAGGGTTGCCGTGGTGCTTTCTTCGGGGGCGTTTTCCATTGCGTACAACGCCGCGCCGAACGCGCCCATAAGCCCCGAAATGCCGGGACGGACTACTTCCTTGCCCGTTTCCATTTCAAAGGAACGGAGTACCGCGTCGTTTAAGAAGGTGCCGCCCTGCACGACGATATTGTCGCCGAGTTCGTCCGCGCTGGTCGCCCTTATAACCTTATAAATGGCGTTCTTGACTATTGACGAGGAAAGCCCCGCGGAGATGTCCTCCACGCTTGCCCCCTCTTTTTGGGCTTGCTTTACCGCGCTGTTCATAAACACGGTACAGCGAGAGCCGAGTTCGACGGGGTGCTTGGCGTACAAGCCTTTTTCCGAAAATTTGTTAATCTCCATACCCATGGCTCGGGCAAAGGTCTGAATAAACGAGCCGCAGCCCGAGGAGCAAGCCTCGTTAAGCATGATGGAATCTATAGTGCCGTTTTTGATTTTAAAGCACTTTATGTCCTGCCCGCCGATGTCGATAATGAAGTCGACCTTAGGGTTGAAGTGAAGCGCAGCCTTGAAGTGCGCAACCGTTTCGACTATGCCGAAATCGGCTTTAATTGAATTTTTAATCAAGTCCTCGCCGTAGCCCGTAACCGCACTGCCGCGAATTTTAAGGCGGTTGCCGCCGAGGGCGTAAAGCTCTTTCAGCTTTTTAACGACGATATCGAGGGGCTGACCGTTGTTGGACTGATAGTGCGACCACAGAATGCGGCAGTCGGGCGTGATAAGCATAAGCTTGGTGGTCGTCGAGCCGCTGTCTATGCCGAGGTAGCAGTCGCCCGTATACGAAGAAATATCCGCGAAGGTCAAGTCGGTTGCCCTGTGGCGTTTGACGAAATCTGCGTATTCTTCCTTGCTTTCAAACAACGGCTTGCCCGTGGTAACCGAGTTGTTTTCGGTGATTTTTTCGAGCTTTTTTATGATCTCGTCAATGCTTTCGGCGTGTTCGCCGACGGACGACAAAGCCGCGCCTATTGCCATAAAGCAAGGTGCGTTGTCGGGGAAAACCGCGTTTTCGTCCGTTAGCTTCAAGGTTGTAACGAAGGCTTTTCTTAATGCTTGCAAGAAGTACAAGGGTCCGCCCAAAAACAGAACCTTGCCCTTTATTCTGCGGCCTTGCGCCAAGCCCGAAACGGTTTGGTCAACCACGGCTTGGAAAATTGAGGCGGCGATATCCGCTTTGCTTGCGCCCTGGTTTAAAAGGGGTTGCACGTCGGACTTAGCAAACACGCCGCAACGCGACGCTATGGGGTAGGTTTTGCCCGCGGAAAGGGCAAGTTCGTCCATCTTTTCAACCGAAACGTTTAAAAGGGTTGCCATTTGGTCGATAAACGCGCCCGTGCCGCCTGCGCAGCTGCCGTTCATACGCTGTTCGGTGCCGCCCGTAACGAAGATAATTTTAGCGTCCTCGCCGCCGAGTTCTATGGCGACGTCAATATCGGAATGAATTTTGCGTATAGCAATAAACGCAGCCTGCACTTCTTGCACGAAGTTTATACCGCTGCGTTGCGAAAGCCCAAGCCCCGCACTGCCCGTAATAGAAACGGCGTAGCTGCCGCCGAACTTTTCCTTTATAGTGTTAAGCTCGGACAGCACCGTTTCCTTTACCTTGGCAAAATGACGAACGTAGGACGAGTATATTAAGTTGTCTTTCTCGTCGATGACCGCCGCCTTTACGGTGGTTGAGCCGACGTCTATGCCTAAAAGCTTCAATTTCTTTTTCCGATAATAAAGTATTCGTAAAAATTATAACATAACTTTGTATAATTTTTCAAATTTATGAATATATAAATTTTGTTAATTTTGTATTAAATTGCAATTTTTTTCCTTAAAAAAGATACTGCCGCCCGAGCGTTGAACGCTCGGGCGGAGAGTTTATATTTCGCTTGAATACTTTTTCTTGGTTGCCATACCGCCGCGGATGTGGCGCTCTGATAAGTTCTTATCCAAAACGGTACGAACGTTTTCGTAAAGTTCTTTATCCACGGTTTTAAGCCGCTCAGTTACGTCTTTATGTACGGTAGATTTGCTGATGGAAAAATACGTTGCGGCTGCACGGACCGTGCAGTTTGAGGCAATGATATATTCCCCCTCTTTGATTACCCTTTCGGCTATATAATCCCACATATCACACTCCGAAAATTTTTGTATTATAAATTTATTCGGAAGCGTGCGGATATATGCGGAATTTGGGGAAATTTAACAATATTTTGTCGAAAAAAAGCAAACCCTTGCGGCGAACGCCGCAAGGGTCTTTTTCTTTTACAATAATTTAGTTAGATAGCTATTAGATTAATGTACGATTATTGCATAAATACTGGGCTTACCAGAACCAAAAATAATGTGATAATCACCCGATTCCGTAGCCGTATATTCCAACAATGACGATGACGTCTTTGCGCCACTATCATTCGTTGCCGTTACTTTAGCTAATGCGCTACCGGAAGCAGTACTTGCTGAGTTACCAATCCAAATGTCGCCGGAAGCTCCGTTGCTACCATAGTTGCCGCCGCAAGCAATACTTATTTTTTGACCGGCTTCAAGATGAATTTTTAAAGATCTACCAGAATCTCCGCCGGCTCTTATTGCACCCTCGAAAGTAGTTACTCCACCCTCAGGCGTAATACCGTCTATAGTTCCAGTCCATTTTGACTTACCTTCATTAAGACCACCCGTAACTGTAATTGCATCTGTCGACGCAGTTCCCAATCCTTTGTTGTCTACTGAATAGGTTACTGCCTTTGATTTTTGTTCGTATTGAGCGTACAAATCGGTGTTGCCCGTTCCAACGGTATAGGTTCCATCAACTAAGGTATAAATATATTCACCCTCGTGTTCGGGGTCTGCTGCCCTTGTAGCCCAACCCTTGAACTCGTACTTATACTTGCCGTCTTCGCTGTCAGCCTTCGTAGGTGCCGAAGGTGCTTTAGATACATCAAACGCGCTGCCACTTACTACGGGAACTGCACTGCCGATTACCGCACCGTCCTCGCCGTGGAACGTAAGCGTTGCATCGGCGGTTTCAAATACCGCATAAAGCGTAACGGTAGTTTTATCTTCAAGCGAACCGCCGAACGTGTAAGGTGTTTCGCCGTTCTTTGTTTCCGACCAATGCTTGAACGACTTACCTGCAACCGTAGGAGCGGTGGGTTCCGTTAAAGTTGCGAAGTAATGATAGGAAGTTTCAGCGTCAAAGCCGCTTATAGCCGCATCAGTGTCGGAATCCAACCAGTTTACGGTTACGGTCTTTTCGATTTTGCTTGTATCAACGGTTGCGTCAGTCTTGAAGAGGAACAACCTTGAACCGCTTCCGCCAGAAGGAATTGCAAGATAGAACTCAAGAATATCACCGGCGTTTAAGTCATTGACAACGTATTTTACCGTCATATCGCCGGAGGAAGAAAGAGTTTTTACAACCGTCGGGTTTTCGGTATCGCCGTTCTTTACGCAGTAAATCGTGCCGTATCTGTTTTCTTTAACGCCAGCCGATTCGGAAACGTTGAGGTAAATTGCAAACTCGCTAAGGCTTGCCTTTAATTCAACGATAATGGGTCTTGCGCTACTATCGGTACCGGCTGAAACGTTGGAGCTTCTCCAAGAATTTGTAAACGATTCACCTCCAACCGCTTTTGCACTTGCAAGTGTGAAGTACTCGGCAGTATTCGTTGAACTTTCAGTAGCAACGTCTTTTGAAGTTACTTTGTATAAATTGTTTTCAGTGATGTTTGCAACATCGGTTGCCCCTGCTGCAACAGTCCAAGTTTCTTTTACTTTGAAGCCTGCGATAGGGGTTTTGCCGGTTACTACTACGTTGGTTACGGGGTTGTAAACGGTTAAGTCTGCTTCTTCGACGCTTACGCCGCCAACCGTTGCAGCGGTTACGTTGAAGCCCGAAATATGCAAGTCGGCAAGGGTAAGCTTGTTGCCGTAGGTTACGTAGCAAACTTCGCCGTTATCAAGGGTTACGGCTATTTTAAGGGTTGCAAGCGAAGCAATGAAGTCGTCTACTCGCTTTGTAGCTGCCTCAATCTTATCCGCTCTGTTTTCGTTGGTAGCTTCATTGAACAGGTCAGCGAAGTCAATCTCATAGTAGCTTTCCAACGCATCATCGTTTTTAACGTTTTCCTCTTGCTCTTCCAAATATGCGTCGGCATTAACGTGAGCCGCATAGTTAGCCAAATAACGGTCAACTTCCGCCTCAATATCGGTAAGTGTTGATGCGATTAAGTCGCGGTTTGCTTGAGTATCTTCGTTTTCTACAGCTTCTATTTTGGCTTTTGCAGCATCTTTTGCCGCAGTGATAAGCGTATCGTATTCACCGTAACCGGAGCCGATATCAGCGATTTCGTCAGCGCGGCAGTTATCGATTCCCTCGTAAGCTTCAAGCACTACGTCGTCATAAGCTTTATCTAAGTCGGAAACTGCCTTTCTTAATGCTGCTTTAGCTGCTTCAAGCTTGGTATTTGCATCGGTAATGCTCGTACTGCCGTTTAAAACGCCTTTTTGTATAACTAACGCGCTGTCAACCGCCGCAAGCTTAGTTTCGTCTTCGCCAAGCGTGCCTTTATACGTCGTTGCATCTTCTTCAAGCGCAGCTACTACTGCAACTTTCTTTGCCGCCAACATCTTTGCGTTGGTTTTCTCAGCAAGGTACTCGTCAGCCGCGTCGGTGACTGCCTTCATTTCCGCAGTAGTGTTTAAGTCTGCAAGTGCCCCTTCTACTTCCGTAATCTTATCGGAGTAAAGCGAAGCGTTGTTGTAATCTGCGTCGTCGCCCTCAAGACCGGTATTAGTGAACTGGGTTGAGGGGTATTTAGCTTTTAAAGCGTCCAACGCTGCGGTGCGGGCTTCTGCAATAGCGGAATCCTTTAATACTGCTTTCAAAGCCGCTTTGCAATCTGCAACCGCTTGGTCTATGCCTGCAACGTCTTCCGCAGCCTCTACCGCTGCTTTACCCGCAGCTACGGCTGCCGTAAGGTCTGCACCGTTGGTGGTGTATTCCGTAACGTCGTACTTTTCAAGTTCTGCATCGATAATACCGTTTGCTTCGGTTTTGCTGTCTTCCAAAGTTTTAACAGCGCCGCAAATAACTATGTTCTTCGAGGTGTGTTTACGACCGCCGCCGTTGGAAGTTACAAGCTGCAAATACTTGAACGTTTTAATGCCCGTTTCTACTTCGCTCAAAACGGAAACGTCGTTAATTTGGAAAGTCGTTTTGCCCGTATCTAAATCAAATTTAAAGTAAACTTTGATATAGTCGTCTTTCGTCACGGAAACGCCCGTTACGGGTGCCGCTGCTTCGGTTGCACCGGTTACCGAAAGAGATGCAGTGTCCTTACCGGTAGAAGCGATTTTAACGGTTTTATCGCCGCAGTAGAAAGTTACCAAATCTTGCGAGCTACCATATTCGCTGACTTTCGTTTCAAAGTAGCCTTCAACGACCTGCTTAACTGCGCCGGGGTTGACAACCGTATAGACGTTTTTGTCCTTATTCTTGCTATCAACGTAACCCGTGTACTGTTGAAGAACTTTTACGCCGCCTTCTTCAACGTAATCGATATGTGCGTTTTTGTAGCCGGTTTCGCCGGATATGTATAAGCCTGCGGGCGAATTAGCTGCGTCGAAAGTTTCAAGGCTCGTGCCGACTTCTGCCTCGGCATCGATTTTAACGCGAACGTCCTCTCTTGCAATCAAATCAGCGTAACTGGGAATGGTTATTACGGGGCCGGGAGGAACGATGACCGTGCCTTCGGGTTTAACCGTGATTTTATGTTCTGCCTTTTTGGTGTTGTCGTCGATTGAGGTTGCCGTGATGGTAACTTCGCCTTCTTTAACGCCCGTTACCAAGCCGTTTGCGTCAACGGTTGCTGTGTCTTCGTCCGAGGACGACCAAGTTACCGTGGTTGCCGCGTTGCCGGTTACGGTAACGGTTGCCGTAAGCTGAAGCGTGCCTTTTTCTGCAACTTCTTTGCCGCCGCTGATTGAAACGCCGGTAACCTTATCCTCTACGACGGGGGTAGTACCTTGCTCCTTTATGGTTGCGCCGCAATTGTCGCATTTGTTGTCGGAATCGCCGTCAACGTGGAGCTGGTCGGGGATAGTATCGTCGCCGTCTACACAAGTAGCGGTATGCGTACCGTTGCCGTTGTCCTCATAAGTGTAGTTGTGTGTATGGGTGTTACAAGCCGCTGCAACTACGCTGGTTCCCACTGCGCCCGAAATAACGAATACGGAAAGCAGTTTAGTTAGTTTTTTCATTCATCTTCCTCCTTTTTTTGACAAAAACATTTAGCAGTTTTTAAGGGGAACGGGCGTTCCCCTACCCCCGTATATGAAAATATACGGGAAATTTTCGTTTTTCGTCTTTAAATATTATAT
>CAMWQS010000035.1 GCA_947176485.1 uncultured Clostridia bacterium
GCGTTGATGTCTGCCGCCATCGAATTTAGTATTTAAAAACGTATCGACGATTTTAAATGCATAGCCTTCGCCGACGACTTTTTCACCGAGAGCTAAAACGTTACTGTCGTTGTGCAAGCGTGTGAGCTCTGCGCAATAGCAATCGTGGCAGTGTGCGCAACGCACTCCCGGCACTTTATTTGCAACGATAGAAACGCCTATCCCCGTTGAGCATACGACGATACCCCTCTCACACTCGCCGCTTGCAACCGCTTCCGCCGCAAGCAACGCAAAATCGGGATAGTCGCAGCTTTCAGCCGTATTCGTTCCGAAGTCCACGACTTCATGCCCCGCCGCTTTTACGTGGGCAATTATCTTGTTCTTTAAATTAAGTCCGCCATGGTCGCAAGCAATAGCAATTCTCATTTTAATCTACGTCCTTATAAGTCGTTATGTAATTTTTGATGATAATATCACACGCACGCGAAAGGGCGTCACGCGTCACCTTATATGCGTCAAGGTTGCAGCCGTAAGGATCGGGCACGTCGTAACCGCACATATCCTTTATGCAGTACACGTTGCCGCACGCTTCAAGCATTTTTTTCTGACTTTCAGTCATGCAGATAACGATAGTACTACCTTCTATCAGCTTTTGCGTAAGCTGACGGGGCTTGAAATCTTCAACCGCAATACCCACGTCTTGTAGCGCAATTTTGCTGTTGACGCTTATGGTTCCGCCTACTTCCGCATGAATTCCGCAAGAAGAAACGTCCCACCACCTTATTCTGTTGCGTTTTATCTTCGTCCGAAGTATCGCCTCCGCCATAGGGCTGCGGCACGTGTTGCCCGTGCAGACGAATAAAATCTTTTTCCTTTTCATAATTACCTACAAGCCTTCGATAATCTGTTCATTACTCCGACCATTACGCCGTCTTGTTTTTCTGGAGCAACGGCGATAATCAAGTCTGCTATTTGTTCGCCTTCCCTCAATTTTAAATAGAGGTTAGATGCAATTTCGTTTTCGTCCTTTCCAAGGTTTAACACGTTTTCAACCTTTGCTTCGTTCGCGGTTTTATCGTCGCACAAAAGATAAACCTTGACGCCCCTTGCATTTTCTTCTTTATATAGTTTAACCGCCTTATCTATCTCGTCAAAGTTAAACATAACGGTTCTGCAATTAGGGGAATAATGCTTGTACTTCATTCCGGGGGATATGGCGCGCATACCGTCTTTATAGACGTATTCACTGCACTCACCAGCAACTTGCGCAATCATTTCACGCGTGATGAGCCCGCTTCTTAAAATCACCGGAATATCACCCGTGCAGTCCAAAACGGTACTCTCTATTCCGCCCTCTGACTTGCCACCGTCTAAAATAAGCTCGATTTTGCCGTTTAAATCGGCATAAACGTGCTCCGCCGTCGTCGGGCTGACGTGCTTAGAAACGTTAGCTGATGGTGCGGCAATAGGGAGATTAACGAATTTTAAAAACCTTTGCGCACCTTCGTGCGAAGGAATTCTTATTGCAAGCGTATCAAGTCCGCAAGAAACGGCTTTAGATACGGTGCCTTTACTTTTATAAACCATAGTTAAAGGCCCGGGCAAAAAGGCTTTTGCAAGCAGCTTTGCGTACTCCGGAACGTCTTTAACCAACGTTGTAATATCGTAATCTTTATGTACGTGAACTATTAAAGGGTTGTCGTTGGGGCGACCCTTAATTTCGAAAATTCTCTCAACTGCGGCAGTGTCTAAGGCGTTTGCGCCCAAGCCGTACACAGTTTCGGTAGGCATTGCCACCACACCGCCACTTTCTATAATGCGTTTTGACAGTGCAAGAGAGCTTTCGCCTATTTCTAAAATTTCGGTTTTCATAGCTTAGAACGGAGGCTCCTCGTCAAGCGGGGGCGCGTCGTCTTCGGTGAGCGGTGCAACCTCGTCGTTAAAATTCTTTGAAGGTTTCCCTCCCTCGTTTTTAGTAGGACGACTGGACGCGGCCCTTTCTTCCATTGATTCGTTAAGCTCGGGATTAACGAATTTTGTAAGCTCGCCCTTAAAGCGCAACGGAATTCTGTCAAGACTACCGTTTCTGTTCTTCGCGATGTTGAGGAAGGCTTCGCCTTTAACTACTTTGCCGTTCTTCAAATCTTCTTCACTGGCGGTAACGTCGGGGCGGGAAATAAACATTACCATGTCCGCGTCTTGCTCTATCGCGCCGGATTCTCTAAGGTCGGTCAGCTGAGGCTCACCCGACTGAATACGGCGCAGCTGTGAAAGCGCAATTACCGGCACGTCAAGCTCCTTTGCCATAATTTTCAAATCACGTGTAATTGAAGCGACCTCTTGCACTCTGTTTTCTTCGCCCGTTTTCTTACCGCTTGACATAAGCTGGATATAGTCTATCATAACCAAATCAAGCTGACCGTTGTTTCTTGCCTTAATTCTTCTGCACTTTGAAAGAATTTCGGCGGGTGTAACCCTTGAGCTGTCGTCAATGCTGATTTTGCTCTTTCTAAGTCTCTCACTTGCCTTTACAAGCTGTTTCCAATCGTTATCCGTCAGCTTGCCGGAAAGCGCGGTTGACATACTTACTTCCGCATTTGAGCAAAGAAGTCTTTGAATTATCTGAACTTCGGGCATTTCCAAAGAGAATACGGCACAAACTTTTCCGTCTAACACCGCTGCGTGTTCAACGATGTTCATAGCAAGCGAAGTTTTACCCATACCGGGGCGCGCCGCAAGCACGATAAGGTCAGACTTTTGTAACCCGTTCGTAAGCCTATCCAAGCGGTTAAAGCCTGTAGCAACGCCACGGTAAGCGTCTTTATCCTTAGCAAGATTCTGGAACTTTTCAAACACCAAATCAAGGCCTTCGCTTTCGCGTATATCCTTTATGGTGGAAGTATCGTTCACCTGCGAAACGGAATAAATCTTTTCCTCGGCAAACTGAATACTCTTTATCGAATCGTCGCTGGATTTTGAATAATCTGCAATATCTCTTGCCGCACGAATGAGGTTTCTGTTTACACTGTCACGCTTAACTATTTCAAGATAATACTTGTAGTTTGCTGCGGAAGGGGTAATTTGCACAAGCTCGGTAAGATAGCTTATCCCACCCGCTTTTTGCAAGTTGCCTTCACTTTCCAATTTGTCTGAAAGCGTAACGATGTCAACGGGCTTTCTATCGGCAAACGTAAACTTTATCGCGTTAACGATAAACTTATGGGAGTCTTGATAAAAGTCGTTTTCAGTTAACAAGTCCAAAACTTCCGGCAATATTTCGTTGTCAATTAGCATACAGCCCAAAAGCGCTTGTTCAGCGTCCAAATTGTTGGGCATTACGTTATTTTTGTCTGACATAGTACTTCGCAAATCCTATTTTTTATTAATTTTATACCGTTTTTACGGTTATTTTTGTATTTTAGCGTATATTCATTAATTTTTCAAACTCGGTAAGCGTTTCGTCAAATTCACGCATAGCAACCTCAAACGGTTGGGATTTTGACAAGTCCACACCCGCAAGCTTTAATAAGGATACGGGGTCGGTTGAGCAACCGCCCGAAAGGAATTTGAAATAATCTTTAACTGCGCTTTCCCCTTCAGTCAATATGCGCTTTGCAATATTGATTGCGGCGGTAATTCCCGTTGCGTATTTGTAAACGTAGAACGCACGATAGAAGTGCGGTATTCTTGCCCACTCGCAAGAGATATTGTAGTCGTACTCGATACCGTTTCCGTAGTACTTTTTGCCGATACCGTCGTACAGCTCGCAAAGGTTTTCCGTCGTGAGGGGTTCTCCCTTTTCCTCCATTTCATGGGCACGGCTTTCAAACTCCGCAAACATCGTCTGCCTATGCAGCGTGGCACGGATAGTTTCCAGATAGTAATTCAAAAGGTACTTCTTTAAGTTAACGTCCTCGGCTTCTTTAAGCATATGTTTGAGAAGCAACACCTCGTTAACCGTGCTTGCAACTTCCGCAACGAATATTTTATATTGCGATTTTGCAAAAGGCTGATTTTTCTGCGAGAAATATGTGTGCAGTGAATGCCCCATTTCGTGTGCGATAGTAAAAGCTTCGTGAAGCGTGGGCTGATAATTCAGTAAAACGAACGGGTGTGTACCGGGACAACCTATGCTGTAGGCGCCACCGCTCTTGCCTTCCGTTTCTTCAACGTCAAGCCAACGCTCGTCATATCCTCTTTTCAAAAGCACTTGATATTCTTTTCCTAAGGGAGCAAGCCCCTTAATTACAAGCTCGTATGCCTCGTCGTAAGTGTATTTAACATTTACACCATCAACAAGTGGCGCATAAATGTCGTAAAAATACTGTTTATCTAAACTTAAAATTTTCTTTCTGTCTTCAATGTAGCGATGCATGGTCGGCAAACTATCGTCCACCGCTTTTATTAGGTTATTGTAAACGCTTATATCAACGTCCTCGGCAAAAAGAGCTTGCTCTAAGCAAGAAGAAAATTTATAAACCTTACTGCAATAAACGTCTTTCCTTACGTTGCCGTGATAAATAGAAGTTATCGTATTGATTAGTCCCGTATAAGCTGCGTAATATTTTTCATATACTTCTTTTCTCTTTTCACGGTTGTCGCTGTGAAGAATTATGCCGTAAAGTCCGTGGGTTAGCTTCGTCGTTTTTCCTTCCCACTCTATATCGGGCAAAGGCAAATCAAGGTTGTCTATCATTCCGAAGCTTTCGTAAAAGCTATCGAAAATTTCCCCCGCCATGCCCATAAGGCGTTCCTCCGCCTCGGAGATAACGTGCGGCTTTCCCTTAATTATTCTTTTTATATCGTAATCGTAATCAGAAAATTCCTTGTCTGAAATCAAAGAATTCAAATAGTCGTCTTCAAGCTTGGCCATTTCAGGCTCATAGAATGAAAGCTCGGTGGCGTATTTTGCCCAAAGCGCACCTACCTTAGATTTGTATGAACTGTACTTAGATATACCTCTATCCTCGTCGTTACGCATATGCGCGTAAACTGCTAATCTTTCAAGCGTTTTACCGTACTCGTCATTTTCTTTCAAAAACTTTAAAAGAGTAGTTTTCGAAGAAAGCTTACCCGCATACTTTGCAAGGTCAAGGCACTTTTCAGCATTTTCAAAACACTTTTCCCATTCCTCATCGCTCGAAAAAATATCTTCAATTTTCCATTTGTATCTTTCTTTAACCTGCTCTCTTTTCATCAATTACCTCTTAAAAACCCTTGCTCCGTATCAGGTTTACAAAATTAGTTAAAAATGCCGTTATTTAAGGCATATGTGGGGGTCTATCGTTATTTTCCCCAAAGCGTAAAGTTGAAAAACGTATAAAATTTCGTTGTCAATGACTTTATTTGCATTGACCACTTCGGAACGACTCCAACCAAATTTTCAACGGGATAATCTCCGTTTTGGCGGCTGTCATTGCTTACGTTTCTGTTATCGCCCAAAAGAAACAAACACCCTTCTGCCACCGTGCGTTCGGCAAGTGTGTTGTATTCGCTTTCCGGCGAATTATAAGCATCGTCAATATAGTACTCCTCTACCACTTCGCCGTTCACCTTTAACACTCCGCCGGTTAATTCAACGGTATCTCCGCCAAACGCAACCACACGTTTTATAATGTTACCTTTCGTTCCGTCGGGTGTTTCCCTGTAAACTACTACGATATCGCCGTAATTGGGTTTTGCGTACTTATCAATATAAATAAATTCACCACCGGACCTATTTGATGCCGGTGCGCCGATTATTGTCGGAGTCATTGACTCGTCGATAACGTAAATCCCCGTATACAACACGTTGAAAGACAGTTCAAGAACCAAAATCGCACAAAACAAAACGATAATAACGTTTAAACAAATATTTAAAGGCGAGCGCCTCTCTCTTTTGTACAAACTATCCCGCACGTCAAAAAGTCGGGAAGCTCCAAATTCAACGTTTGACACCAAGCCACCTTAAAGCCACATTATATTGTTAACGGCGTAACCGACGGAGCAATTTAAAGTAAACTTCAAATCACCCGTAAAGTCTGCAAGGGGAACACCGCTTGCCGTTTTAAAATTCTTGCTTTCTGAAATAACCGTCTGCCACGCTCCGCCTACTACGTTAACTTCGTTAACGTATTCTTCACCCGAAGCTATATCGATAAAGGTTAAAGTAAGCGTAGAAGTTTCGTCACTGAAAAAGTCAATGGAAAGCACGCTGTTTTTAGAAGGGGCAAACTTAGGATTGCTCATTCTGAAGGTTGAAAGCCCGCAAGGCGAAAACAACCCCTTTACTCCTCTCGTTTTCGTTACGAGCTTAGGAAGAACTGCTTGGTTCGGGAAGAAAATGCCACCGACCGACAATGACTTCGAATCTGCTACCGCAAAATCTGCCGCCACGTCTTTATCGTTATACATAACTCGGCATTTGTTCTGCGTGTTGCGGAAAAGTCCACTAATCTTCTTTACGTTCATTTTAGACCAAACGGTAAAACCGTTTAAATAACTTACGCGGCAAAGCACGAAGATAACGGACGTCTTCTCGTAAACGTTAAGATAATAATCGAAAATATTTTCGGCTTTTCTTGATTTTTCGGGACAAACGCACCATTCTCTTAGGGTAGAATCTATGCAATCTTCTGCAAGGTACAGCTTGCAGCTTTCTGCAATACCCTTATTATCAAACGTTACCCTTGCAATCAAATTCGACTTTTCATCTACAAAAACGGTAATTTCGGGCGGATTTGGAATAAAAACCTGCCTCTTTTTCAAGTTTTTATCAAGCATAAGGAACATATCAGCAATACTTTTAGCACTTATACTTGCGCTGCTTTTCACCGAAAAGGCGATTGCGCTGTCTTTAATAAATTCTTGATTTATACGCGAAAAAGTATCGTAAGCACGGTCGTAATCGAAAAGAGGGTCGTTAGTAGAACACAGCATCAATACGGGGCATTTAACGTGAGGAGCATACGCCTGAGAATCGATACCTGCTATAAAACGGTATCTCTCTTCGTCAAGGACGGGGTCCTCAGTCAGATATTTACTTATGCCGGAATAAGCCTTCCACCCGGCAGCACAGACGGGAATTATACAAGAAAAATCACCCGCAACGCCAAGCTTCCATGCAATTTCGCCACCGTCACGAAGCCCTACAACCGCAATATTGTCACTTCCCGTACGCTCTTTAATATATTTGCGCGCATAAAGTCCGATGCCAACCCATTCGTACCAACTCGTTTTGTCGGCGCTGTCGTCAACGTAATCTTTCTGCCTGCCGCACTTTGCTGTATTCGCATAAGAAACGTTGCTGGGATAACGCGTAACGAAGGTCGTATCCTTCCACTCGCCACGATAATCTACCATGAGCGCAGTGTAGCCTTGCGCAACGAAGTATTTCAAAATCTCTTCGTCTATAGTTTCGGTACTGTCGGGGATAATAAGCACCGTTCCCGCAGCAGGCGACTGTACGTCGTATGCAAAGGCCGCGGCAATCTGAACCCTACCGCACCCGGTTTCCCTTCCGGAAATATTTAAATGCTCGATACAAGTATCGTCGATTTGCGTCGTCGAAAGCTTGACGGGGAACGTCGGAAGCGAAATATCTAAATTTTTAAATAGTGATAACGGTGTCAAAATTTTGGGCATACCGTACTCCTCAGCAATTTACCGTTACGGTGGAACCGCAACTTTCCGTTGCTTTATTAACTGTTATTTTACTGTCTATTCTATGTTTAAGTTCTTCAACGTGGCTGATAACACCAATTGTGAAATCAGAGCTTTTAAGCTTTTCAAGCGCGTTCATAACCGTATCAACAAGTGAATTGTCCAAAGTACCGAAGCCTTCGTCCAAAAAGAAAAACTCAATATTTTTCAAAGACTTCGCGCAGATGGTTTGTGAAAGGGCGAGCGCCAGAGAAAGAGAAACGAGGAAAGTTTCACCGCCCGAAAGCGTATTTACACCACGAAGGTTCCCGCAGTCGAAGTTATCACCTACAAAGAAATTATTGTCTTTATAGGTTAAAAAATATCTGCCGTCTTTTAGTTTTAAAAGGGTATTAGATGCAAGGCGGGAAATGTCGTAAAGGTACTCGTTTGCGATAAACTCCATAAACTTGTTGTTCTTCGTGGTTTCCCTTAACCTTGCAATCAAGTTCCTTTCATTCTGAATTTTCACAAATTCTTTTGAAATTTCTTCCTTCTCTTTTAGTCGCTTTTCTAAAACTTTACACTCGTTTTCAAGGACGGCAATTTCACCCGTTAAACGCGTTACACCCCCACATATGTTGGACTTTTCACATTCAGCTGCCTCATATTCTTCGGTTGTAACGTCTAAAATGCCATCAACTTTTCTGAGTTCTTCGGCTTTTAAATTCAATACTGAAAGTGTACTGTCGAAATTCTTTAAAGCTTGTTCCGCGTCGGGCAATTTTTCAAATTTTGCAACTAAGCTAACGCACGACTCAACAGTTTCAAGACCCGAAAGAGAAACTGCTTCATTAAGCTTCTGCTTCAATTTAGTTACGCCTTCTTCCCACGCAGCTTGCGTCGTCTTAGCACCTTTCAGGTTGATAGCAAGTTCCGTGCTTCTGCTTTTTGCTTTTTCGGTTTTAAAAGCCAAGTCGTCTTTTCTGTGCCTTAACGAGCTTAACTTTTCATCGTTGTGCTTTATGACAGCGTTAAAGTCCGTACAACTTTCTCCGAAAACTTTCTTAAGCTCGGCGCTCAGCTCGTCTGCTTGCGCCTTGACGTCCGCCCCTTCCTTCAATAATGCTTTAAGCTCGCTTGAATTAATCTCTATTGCAACGTTAATGCGTTGAAGTTTTTCGTTGCACGAATTTACAGCTTTTTGCCTTATCTCACGCTCTTTATCAAGCTGTTGCAATTTTTCAAGCTGCTCATTTACGTTTTTAAAGGAAAAATCTTTTACGTCACGCACACGCCCGGAATACTCTTTAATTTTTTTCTCAACTTCGCTGCTGACAAAGTTATATAGGGGCGAGTCTTCCCTGAAAACTTTTAAATCAGTTTTAAGGTTAGCAAAATAATCTAAATTATAAGCGTATTCTTCTTTTAAAACAGCGCCTTTAAACTGAACGTTGACTATTTTACCGATATCTATGCTATCACATTCGGCAAGTTCGTTTTCTGCCTTTTTCAATTCGGCTTCAAGGCTTTGCCTTTCCGCTTCTAAGCGGAACTTTTCTTCTTCTTTTTTGCGGTATTCTTTGCGCTTTTCGGTCAACCTTAACGACAACGCGTTCAACTTCTCCGTAGAAGAACTATGGGAATTGTACAAGGTTTGAAGCCTTACACACTCGGTAATATTTTCGTCGAAATTTCCGTCTTTTACTTGTTTATCAAGATTTTCGATTTCACACAAATTATCACTGATTTGCGCTTCAATATCCTTGATTTTTTCAATTGCCCCCCGAATATCATCGAGTTTCGCATTTATTTCACCGTTTATCTTGACAGCTTCACGGCTTGCGGGAAGAACGGTTAACCCCTTCCTTAACTCCTCGATTTCTGCCTTTTGGGACTGCATTTCGGCAAGTCTTTTTTCGGTTTCTTCAAGTTCAAGCCGCTTATCGTTCAAAACTTTAAGTCTTTCACATTTTTCGGTCGCTTCTTTTACCCTCTTATTTTGCTCTAAAAGCTCGGCTTTTTTTGAATTGACCCCCATATATGCTTGATTTAACGCACTTTCCGATACTTCTTCAAACCCTGTCAGCTTACCGGAAACGTTCTGAAATAGCCCTTCAGTTTCCCTTTCTTTAGCGTTCAGTTTTTCCTTTAATTTGTCACCGTAACGGGACAGAGAAAACAACCTTTCAATAAGCGCAAGACGCGCAGCGGGCGCAGACTTTACGAACTGCGCAAACTCGCCTTGGGGAAGCGCAATGCACTTTCTGAAGTCCTCCGCCTCTACGCCGAGAATTTCCACTATCTTCTTTTCTACGGCACTTGCCTTATCGGCAATACACACTTCAACTTCATCCCTTTCATAAAGGGTGGCTTTGTGCGTTCCGTATTTATCTTTTTTAATTGAGCGTTCGACGGTGTAAGTTTTACGCTTACCCTCGTTTAAAATATTGAAAACGAATTTAACCTTTGCCACTTCAGAGCGGTAGTTGATAATGTCGGTCATTACCTTACTCCTCTCCACGTTGCCGTACAAGGCAAAGTTTATGCAGTCCAAAATAGTGCTTTTGCCACTGCCGGTATCACCGAAAATTCCGAAAATACCGTTCTTCGTTAACGCCTCAAAGTCTATTATCGTATGCTCTGAAAAGCTGTTTATTCCTTCAAATTCAAGTTTAATAGGTTTCATTCTTCCTCCGTCAGAGAAAGAAAGAGCGCCAATAGCTCTTGCGGCACGTCTGCACCGTATCTCAGTTTATAATAATCTGAAAAAAGCTGTGAAGAACTTTTATTCTTGTTTGAAACCATTTCGAAAGTATTTTCCACACTCTGCACTTCGGCGCGGAGAGAAACGAGGTTTTCATGCTCGTGAAGCGTACTACTTTCTTGCGGGGTCATCGGCGCGTTCAAATTCAGCGTCAACTCTACGAAGCAACCTTCGTTTGCGGCAAGCAGCGAAGCTCCCTCTTCCACACCGTTGGCTTGCAAGCGGATTAATTTTCTTGCACTGCTAAGTTCTATCTGTTTAAAGTTTTCTACACCGTTCGGTGTTAAATCAAAAACGTTTACGGATTTAACCGCGCCACATTCGTCAAAAGAAAACTGCATTGGCGCACCGCTGTAATAAACGTTGCCTGCCAGCTTTTGTCGTCTGTGTAGATGCCCCAAAGCACAATAGTCGCAGTCGGGTAAAAGACTTAAAGGCACCACCCGTGCGCCGCCCAAATCGATTTCCCTTTCGCTATCGCTCACCTTCCCGCCCGCAGCGAATATATGGGAAAGAAATACCGAAGGTATTTTTTCGGTTTTGCCTTCTTCTCCGCAAGCTATCCAGCGGGTCATCTTCTCTTCAAAAGTTTCGTCCGAGCGTCCCTCTTTAAAACGGGACTCGTTTGGATAAGGCAAGGCGTTGATATATACCTTTTCGCCGTTGCCTTCAAACACGACCCAGCCGTTGCCCGATTTTACGGGATAGACTTTGCCGCGCTTAGCACAATTTATAGGCACAAGATTATTCCCGATAATGTAAACGTTTTGTTCTTCTGCAAGCACTGATGCCGCCGTTAAACGCACGTAGTCGTCGTGGTTACCGCTTATAACGAGCACCGCACACTGCTTTGATAGAATTTTTACGCCGCTATAGAAAATTTCTTCAGCCTCGGCAGATGGTGTATAAGTATCGAAAACGTCGCCAGCGATAAGAACGAGTTCCACTTTTTCGCGTTTGCAGACCTCGGCAAGCTCCGAAAAGACTGCGCGGTACTCCGAAAAACGCTCTCTACCCATTAGTTTTTTGCCGATGTGCAAATCGGACGTGTGAAGAATTTTCATTTACGACTTAAAAAATTTATGACAAAATGCGGCGAAGTATGTTGATTTTTAAACCGTTTACAGTTATAATGTAATTCACCGCTATTTTAGATTATAGTTCATTTTAATTAAGAAATCAAGTAAATAAGGAAGTTTAGGTAAAATGGCTTTTCTTTCAGCAAGCGACGGTTTTGTAAAAAAATCGACGACAAGCGTTGAAAACAAGTTCATATCCAAGTATTTGCCCGCGATAGACGCAGTTGCGGCAAAGGTTTACCTTTACTCTTTATACCTTTTGCAGAGCGGCTCTGCCTACACGTTGACAGATTTGGCGCACAGCCTTGAACTTGACGAAGATAAAATTAAAGAATACTTCGTATATTTAGAAGAAATTGAACTTGTTTCAATAGTTTCCGAGAGTCCGTTTGAGGTTAAAATTTTAGAAGCGGAGAATATTACGGGCACACCGAAGAAGTTTAAACCCGAAAAGTATTCCGACTTTACGAAGAACGCGCAAAACGTTTTAAAAGGCAGAATGATTTCCACGAACGAGTTCAGAGAATACTTCGTTTTGATGGAAGAATACGGCTTTGAGCAGAACGCGCTTATAATGATTATTAATTACTGCGTAAATCTTCACGGCGACAATATACGTGCGGCGTACATAAAGAAAGTTGCGAAAAGCTTTGCCGACGACGGCGCAACAACCGCAAAAAAGGTTGACGAAAAGCTTTCCGCTTACACCTTTTCCACCCCTGCGCTTATTACCCTTTTCAATGCTGCCGGTATCAAAAAGCAGCCCGATTTGGACGACGACAAGCTTTACAAAAAGTGGACGAACGAGTTCGGCTTTGACGACGCAGCGATTATATCAGCCGCAAAGCAGTTTAAGGCTAAGAATTGCGAAAAGTTAGACGAAGCCCTTGCCGAACTGTACAAAAACAGAAAATTCGACGTAAAAGAGATTGAAGATTACTGCAAGAACAAAAACTCGGTTTACGCCCTTACCGTTGACGTTGCAAAGAATTTAGGTGTATATATGCAAACCTCTGCACCCTACGTTGAAAATTACGTTAACGTTTGGTGCAATTACGGGTTTACGCTCGATTCTTTAAGGGAAATTTCCGCCTATTGCTTTAAGCAAGGTAAAAATTCCTTCGAAGAAATGGACGGTTTCGTCAATAAATTATACGACGACGGCGTAGTTGCCGAGAGCGCGGTTTCCGACTATTTGGAAAAGCAGCGCGCCGACGACAAGCTGATTAAAGAGCTTTTGACGGCGTGCGGGCTTGCAAGAAAGATTATTCCTTGGGATAGGGATAGCCTTGCACGGTGGCGCAGTTGGGGCTTTAACGACGGAATGCTGTTCGAGGCGGCAAAGATTTCTTCGGGCAAATCAAACCCCACCGCTTATATGAACGGTGTGCTGTCCACTTGGAAAACGAACGGTGTATTCGCACCCGACCAAATACCTTCCGTTTCTCCCTCGTCTTCTAAGCCCGCGCAAAACAACGAAAGAGATATGCGCGTTGAGGTTGAGAGGCACTATTACGATTTGCGGCACACGGCCGAAGAAAACGCCGAAAGAGCGCTTAAACGCGCCACCTCCGACGAAGTTTACGGCAGTATAAGGAATGAACTGAACGAACTTTCAATTAAGCTTGCCTTTGCGGAAATACGCGACAAGAACGAGGCAGAGAAACTTTCCGCAATTATTAAAGAGCTTGAAGCAAAGGGCGACGAACGCCTTTCCGAGCTTGCAATAAGCAAGGACGACTTTACACCTCACTACTCTTGTACGATTTGCAACGACACGGGTTACGATAAATCCGGCGCCCCGTGCAAATGTATGAAAAAGTTTATATCGGAGTTCAAAATTTAAATGGACAGAAATCAGATATTTGAGTTTATTTCAGAGCAGAAAACCGCGTTTATTGCCTCAGTTAACGAACAA
>CAMWQS010000036.1 GCA_947176485.1 uncultured Clostridia bacterium
GTGCAATGCAGTACAAATTCCCGCTGGAATATTTAAGGTCTATAAACCCGCTTTCTTTCAGGCTTTTAAGCGCGCCCCTTAACGTGGCGTCCCGCCTTTCTTCTCCGTCGGGGAAGGCTTCAAACAGTTCGTCTTCAGAAAAAACAACGAACCGCCCCGTCCCCGCAAGCGAGCGTATTTTATCAAGCACTGCAATACAAATTCTGTCCATCACTATAAATAATGGCAAAATTCCGCTTATTTTATACTATTGCCGAATACACCAGCCCGCCCACGAAAAGTGCGGCGCTCAACGCAAGTAGGACGTACGCCGCAATAAAAACGAATTTAAGCGCGGGGAAGGGGTTTTTCTTTTTTTGCGTTACGCAGAAGGAGAGGGCGCAAAGCTCTAAAATAAGGCTTGCAATAAGTGAGTATATCCCCAAAACCGAAAAACTAAGCCCGAAAGCCACGATAGATAACACGCACGCTGCAATCGCAATATAAAAATAAGTTTTAGTGGTGTTTTTAATTTCTTCGTTTTCTTGAACTTCTTTTTTCTCTTTCATAGCTCTTGCCTTAATTCTTCGTGCGCGTTAGGGGTAACCAGCACGGTTTTATAATCTGTGTAAATAACGAAGCCCGCGTTTGCCTTGGGCGGTTTTTTAACGAACGCCCGCCTCGTGTAGTCCACGGGTATTTTGCTGCCCGCACGCCCGTCGGAGTAGTACGCGCATATCTCTGCCGCCGCAAGCAGCACCTCGTCTGGTACGGGCTTGCCGCCGCTTAATATAGCGACGTGGGAGGAGTGGTAGCCTTGCGTGTGCAGCCATAAATCTTCGCGGGAAATATCCTTCAAAAGTCGGTCGTTTTGCACGTTACTCCGTCCCGCCAAAATCTTCATTCCCCCCAACATATATGCCCGATACGGCGCAATTTGCACCGTTTTCTTCTTATTCGTCTGCTCTTTTGGTAGTAGTCCCAAGTCCTTCAATTCTTCTTCGGTTTCCACCAAATCGCAAAGGTTTTCTGCAAGCCGTATATGCGCGGAAATGCTGTTCAAATAGTCCAGCTTTTCCAAAGTCTCTTTTTTCTGCTCGTTTACGCTAAGCGCCGTCCGCTTTAATTTCGCGTACCTTTTGTAGTACTTTTGCGCGTTGTCGGCGGGGGAAAGGGACTTATCAAGCGCAATTTTAATCTTTCCGCCGTTCTCGTCGTAATAATTCACCGCCTCGAACCCGTTCATGCCGCGTTGAAGGGCGTAAACGTTTGCGGTAATAAGCTCGCCCTTCAATTTCACCGTATCCATATCGCGGCAATCTAAAAGCTTCTGCTCCATAACGGCAAGCCGTTTTTCTTGTTTTTTCACCGCCGAGGATAGGGCGGAGCTCAATTTTCTCACCTTGTCCTCAAAGTCCTTTTTTGCGTTAATTGCGGCATAGTAGGCGGTCTGCGCCTCCAAAACGCTATTGTAAGCGCGCTTTTCGGCAGCCGTCGAACGCACCTTGAAATCAATAGGCTCACCGTCCGCAAAGGTTACGCAAGGGGCGCAAGATTCGTCGTTTAAGTAGTTAAATACGTCGTTTGCGGTCAAATTTTCGCCGTAAGCGGCAACGATTTCAAGCGCGGTGGCGTAGGATACGCCCTTTACTTTATCCGAAATGAGCTTCGCTTTATCCCCGCTTGCGTCGTCGAAAATACGCGTTATTTGCGTCATATTACGGGGGGAATACTTTTCCTGCGGCTCCGGAAGGGTGTATTTTGCACCCGAAAACAAAACTCTTTTGGTGCTTTCGGAAATAGCGGTGGTTTTAAGCGCGCCCAATATAATTCCGTTCTGCACTAACACCGCGTTGGAGTACTTGCCCATCAGCTCGATATACAAAGTCATTTTGGCAAGCTCGAATTCAGAGGTGCAGTCAAGGTCGAATAAAATTATTCTTTCGTCCTCGACTTGCGCAACGCGTGTAATTTCCGCGTTCTGCAAATGCTTTCGGAGTAGCATGCAAAAGCCCAGTGCGGTTTTCGGCGCGGGTACCTCGGCGTCGGTTAAGTTTATTCTGCAACCCTTCGCCGCAAGGCAAACTTCAAGTTTAACCGTGCCCTTTCGGGTGTATATAATAAAAGTGAGCAAGTCTTTGCTTTGCTGGGTAATTTTGGAAATTTTACCGCCAACGAGGACTTGTTGCAGCTCTTTTGCTATGAAGTTTATAGTGAACGCGTCCTGCGGCATAAAATACTCCTCTCACAAATATTTCCCGATTATTATAGCCGAATTAATCGAAAGTGTCAATTAAGGCGCTTTGAATAGCACCACAAATTTATTAAATTTGCACTGCAAATTGCTTTTCAAAATTATAATGTTGTGCTAAAATGTAATTTACTTGAATTTAAAAAACTACATATTTTAGGAGTAAAAAATGAAATACACACAGTCAGTCGGAGAAAAAAGTACGGTAAAACTTACAATTTCTTTCACGGAAGAAGAATGGCAAGACGCAATTTCCAAAGCGTATCTGAAAACTCGCGGTAAATATTCCGTGCCCGGATTCAGAAAGGGCAAAGCACCCAAACCCGTTCTTGAAAACTATTACGGCAAGGGACTGTTCTACGAAGAGGCTTTCAATTACCTCTATTCCCAGCACTACTTCGCAATTCTCGAAAAAGAGAAGAAGAACTTCACCGCAGTCGGCGAGCCCGACCTCTCGGTTGAGGATATGACGGACGGCAAGGGCGTAACGCTTGCCGCACTCGTTCCCGTTAAGCCCGACGTTAAAATTGACGCTTACACGGGTTTAAAAATCAAAAAGTATGAGTATAATGTAACCGACGCCGACGTTGACGCCGAAGTTAAAAAGCTTTTGGAGCGCAACGCCAAGGACGTTCAGGTTAAGGACCGCGCTTGCCAAAACGGCGATACGGTAAACATCGACTTCTCAGGTTCGGTTGACGGTGAAAAGTTTGCGGGCGGCACTGCGGAAGATTACGACTTGGTTCTCGGCAGCGGTAGCTTCATTCCCGGCTTCGAGGTTCAGGTCGAGGGTATGAAAATCGGCGACAAGAAGGATATCACCGTAAAATTCCCCGAAGATTATCAGGCTGACAATTTAAAGGGCAAGGACGCCGTGTTCGCAATTAAGCTTAACAAGATTACCGCGAAGGAGCTTCCCGAGCTCACCGACGAGTACGTTAAAACCCACGCAGGCTCGGACACCGTTGCGGACTACAAGGCAAAGACGCGTGAAAAGCTTTTGAAGCAAGCTGAAAACCGTTCCCGCGACGAAACCGAAAACAGCATAATCGAAGAAATTTCAAAGCACGCAACGGCTGAAATTCCCGACGCGATGATTGAAAGCGAAATCGACAGAATGGTACAGGACTTCTCGTACCGTCTTATGTATCAGGGCATCAAGCTTGAAGATTATATCAAATACCTCGGTCAAAGCATGAAGGAATTCCGCGCACAGTTCGTTTCCCAAGCGAAGCCCCGCGTGCTTCAACAGCTCGTCATCGAGAAGATAATCAAGCTCGAGAACATAAAATATACCGACAAGGAAGTTGACGCGAAGATTGCCGAACAGGCAAAATCGGTTGACAAGACTGCCGAAGAATACAAAAAGAATATGGACCCCCGTCAGCTTGATTATATCAAGAACGATTTGGTAATAACCAAACTGTTTGACTTCCTCACGGCCAATAACGAGCTGTATACCGAAGGCAAGGCGGCTAAACCCGCGGCTAAGAAAACGACCGCCGCTAAGACTACGGAAGAAAAGCCCGCCGCAAAGAAAACCACTACGGCTAAATCAACTGCAACCAAAACGACTGCAACCAAATCAACCGCAGCCAAGAAGCCTGCGGCAAAGAAAGAAGACTAATCAAGGAGTTTTTTATGGAAAAGGGTGCATTGGTACCTTATATAGTTGAACAGACTTCCCGTGGGGAGCGTTCCTACGATATTTACAGCCGTCTTTTAGAGGACAGAATTATCTTTTTAAGCGGCGAGATTGACGACGCGGTTGCAAACACCGTCGTGGCTCAGCTTATCTATCTTGAAGCGAAGGACCCTTCCAAGGACATTTCGCTTTACATCAACAGCCCCGGCGGCTCTGTTTCCGCTGGTCTTGCCATTTACGACACGATGAATTACGTCAAGTGCGACGTATCCACCATCTGTATCGGTATGGCGGCTTCGATGGGCGCGTTCTTATTATCCAGCGGTCAGAAGGGCAAGAGGTACGCCCTGCCCAACAGCGAGATTATGATTCACCAGCCTTTGGGCGGCGCGCAAGGTCAGGCAAGCGATATAAAAATTGCAGCAGAGCACATATTAAAGACGAGACACAAGTTGAACACTATCCTCGCCCAAAACTCGGGCAAGCCCCTTGAGCAAATCGAAAAGGACACGGACAGGGACAATTACCTCTCCGCCCAAGAAGCCCTCGAATACGGCTTAATCGACAAAGTATTCTACAAAAGATAAATAAAACGCATATAAGCGTCGCATAACATTGTCGCGCTGTGGCAACCCTCAGTCATTTACGCTTTAGTAAACTCCTTCGGGTTTTCCTCGCGCTCCTCGTTCTGCTCGCTTCTCTGTGTTTTAGAGTTGCTTTTATAAATAATTACGGCGCAAGCAAAACCACGCTTTTGCGCCCGCGCACCCAATTTGTGGCTGTGCCACCTCAGCGCGGGTGAAGTGCCGCAATTATATGTTTGTGTGCCCTTAAAGATTGCGGCACGAGGGGCGAGTAGCCCCTAAAAATCACGAAAAATCGCAGGCGCAGAATAGCCGAGATTTTTGTGAGAGGAGTTATTCTTGAAAGAGCAAAAGCATTGTTCATTCTGCGGAAAAACTGAAGATTTGGTTAAAAGGCTCATAAGGGGCAACGACGGCGCGCATATCTGCGACGAATGCATCCTTATCTGCGGCGATATGATTAAGGAAGTGGACGAGGAAACCGAAACCCAAGTTCCCTTAAAGACCCCCGCAGAGATAAAGGAAGAGCTCGATAAGTATATCGTCGGTCAGCACGAGGCGAAGAAGGTTCTCTCCGTTGCCGTGTACAACCACTATAAGCGTATAAACAACCTCGTCAAGGACGCGGGCGACAAGGACGTTGAAATCGAAAAATCAAACATTCTTTTGTTGGGCCCCACTGGCTGCGGTAAAACTTTGCTTGCAAGAACGCTTGCAAAGATTTTAAACGTGCCCTTCGCATCCTCCGACGCAACCACCTTGACGGAGGCGGGCTACGTCGGCGAGGACGTGGAAAACATTCTTTTAAAGCTTATCCAAAACGCCGACTACGACATCAATAAGGCGCAGCGCGGAATTATCTATATCGATGAAATCGATAAAATCGCAAGAAAGGGCGAAAACGTATCCATCACCCGCGACGTTTCGGGCGAGGGCGTACAGCAAGCTCTTTTGAAAATCATCGAAAGCACCGTGGCAAGCGTTCCCCCCCAAGGCGGCAGAAAGCACCCCCAGCAAGAGTGTTTGAGAATTGACACCACGAACATACTTTTCATCTGCGGCGGCGCGTTCGTCGGGCTCGATAAAATCGTGCAAAAGCGCAAGGACAATACCTCTTTGGGCTTTGGCGGCACGGTGAAGAATACCGAGGACAACGTCTACGAAATGCTTGCAGACGTTAAGCCCCAGGACTTGACCAAGTTCGGTCTTATTCCCGAATTCGTAGGAAGAATTCCCATAGTGGTAAGCTTGCACCCGTTGAACGAGGACGCGCTCGTAAACATTTTAACCCAACCTAAAAACGCAATTATAAAGCAGTACCAAAAGCTTATTGCAATGGACGGCGTAAAGCTTACGGTTGAGGACGGCGCAGTCAGGGAAATCGCCAACACGGCTATCCGTTTAAAGACGGGCGCAAGAGGGCTTCGTACCATAATCGAAAGCTTTATGACTTCGGTTATGTATAAGCTTCCTTCGGAAAAGAATATCAAGGAAGTAATCGTTACGCGAGAGTGCGTAACCGACAAAGCCGAGCCGAAAATTATTTACGGCGAGCAAACCGCATAAAAATAGCGGGCTTTTTATAGAAATTAACGGCGCGGGCAAAATTGAATTTTGCCCGCGCAACGAATATATGAGGATTTAACGATGGCTAGAAGTAAAACCGAAATTCTGCCCGTAGTACCCGTACGCGGCAGAGTAATTTTCCCAGATACTACTATAAGCTTCGACGTGGGCAGAATAATTTCCCTCACGGCGGTGAAGAAGGCGGCGGACGGCGATTCGCGCCTGTTTCTTTGCGCGCAGAAAAATCCCGAGCTTACCGAAGTTTCTTTCGAGGATATGTACACCGTGGGCACGGTCGTTCAGCTTAAGCAAGTAACCCGCCTTCCAGCAAACAATATAAGAATTACGGTGCAAGGCCTTTACCGTGCGGCGGTGCGCGTCATCGACTTAAAGGAAGGCGCCTTCGTTGCGGAGGTGGACGAGGTCAAGCCCGTTCACGGCGAAGAAGCGTTGGAGGAGGCTTATTTCCGCACGGCTAAAAACGTTATGCGCGATATCTCCATGTCGGACACCCGCATTTCGAAGGACGCAATTGCCGCTCTCGACAGATGCGGCGACCCCGACGAGTTCGTCAACATTGCCGCAAACAGCCTGAATATCAAGCTTGAAACCAAGCAGCAGATTTTGGAGTGCGAGCGAGTAATCGACAGGCTTCGCACCATCGATAAAATTCTGAACGAGGAGCTGGAAATTTCCAAGTTAGAGCGCAAGATAAACTCTATGGTTCGCCAAAACATCGAAAAGAACCAAAGGGAGTATTATCTTCGTGAACAGCTGAAAGCCATTCATACCGAGCTCGGCGACGACGAGGAGGAAAAGGAAGAGTTAGAGCGGCGCGTGAAGGAAAAGGGTATGCCCCAAGAGGTCGAGGAAAAGGCTTTAAAAGAGCTTTCCAGAATGGACAAGATGCAAACCTCCTCGCCCGAATACAACGTATTAAGAAACTACGTGGACTGGCTTTTGGACTTGCCTTGGAAGGAAAAGACCACCGACACCGAAAACTTATCCGACGCGGTTAAAATTCTCAACGACGACCACTACGGGCTTGAAAAAATCAAGGAAAGAATAACCGAATACCTTGCCGTATTAAAATTAACCGACGGGCTCAACGCGCCCATTTTGTGTTTAGTTGGTCCCCCGGGAGTGGGCAAAACCTCGATTGCAACCTCGATTGCCCGCGCCCTCGGCAGAAAGTTCGTAAGAATGAGCTTGGGCGGCGTCAAGGACGAGTCCGAAATAAGGGGACACAGAAAGACCTATATCGGCGCAATGCCAGGCAGAATAATAAACGGTATAAAGCAAGCGGAATCAACGAACCCCGTATTCTTGCTTGACGAGATAGACAAGCTGTCATCGGATATGCGCGGCGACCCCGCAAGCGCGCTTTTAGAGGTTTTGGACCCCGCGCAAAACTCGACCTTCCGCGACAGGTATATCGAGGTGCCCTACGATTTAAGCAAAGTCCTTTTCATTACCACCGCGAACGGGCTTGACGGAATTCCCCGCCCGCTTCTGGACAGAATGGAACTGATTGAGCTTACGGGCTACACTCAAGAGGAAAAGTGCGAGATAGCAAAACGCTATTTAGTCCCCAAAAAGAGTACGGCAAACGGACTTAAAGAGGGGCAAATTACCTTTGACGACGGCGCGCTAAACGCCATAATTTCGGGCTACACCATGGAAGCGGGCGTTCGAAATTTAGAGCGCAAGATAGACGCAGTTTGCCGTAAAGCCGCCGTAAGATACGCGGACGGCAACGAAGAAAAGGTTACCATAACCAAGGACAACTTGGAAGATTTCCTCGGCGCAAGACGGTACGAGGAAGATAAGAGCTTAGGTCAAGACGAGGTCGGCGCGGCAACCGGTCTTGCGTGGACGGCAGTAGGTGGCACCACGCTTACCATAGAAGTTTCGGCTATGCAGGGCAAGGGCGATATTCTTCTTACGGGCAAGCTCGGCGACGTCATGAAGGAGAGCGCAAGGGCGGCAATAAGCTATATCCGCTCCAACAGCGCGACCTACGGTTTAGAGAATACTATTTTCGAAACTACCGATATCCACGTCCACGTGCCCGAGGGCGCAACCCCTAAGGACGGACCCAGCGCGGGCATAACCATGGCAACGGCAATTCTTTCGGCGTTCACCAAAAAACCCGTTAAAAAGTCGGTTGCAATGACGGGTGAAATCACCTTGCGCGGCAAAGTCCTTCCCATAGGCGGCTTAAAGGAAAAGGCGCTTGCAGCCTACCGTATAGGCGTAAAGGATATAATCATACCCGCCGACAACAAAAAGGATTTGGAAGAAATACCCGAAAATATCCGTGAAAAATTGAACTTTATTCCTGTAACGGAAGTTGCGGACGTATTCAAAACGGCTATTATAGGACTTTAAAATGCTTAAAATTACTAATGCGGAATTTATAACGAGCGCGGCTTCTAAACAGCAGTTTATAAAATCGGATAAGCCCATAATCGCCGTATGCGGCAAGTCAAACGTGGGCAAGTCGAGCTTTATAAATATGCTTGCCAACCGCAAAAAGCTTGCCAAGGTTTCAAAGGAACCGGGGCGGACGCGGCTCGTGAACTATTTTGACTTCGGCGAGTTTATCCTTGCAGACTTGCCCGGCTACGGCTTTGCAAGGGTATCCAAGGCGGAAAAGCTGAAATGGGCGAAGCTACTCGACGACTTTTTTGCGGATAAGGAATATATAGCGCACGTGTTTTCGCTTGCCGATATCCGCCACGACCCCACCGCCGACGATAGGCAAATGGTGGAGTATTTATATTATCACTTAGTGCCTTTCACGGTTATTGCAACCAAGGCGGACAAGCTTTCCCGCGTACAAGCGGACAAAAGCCTGACTAATATTGCCGCCGTGTATAAGTGCGGCAAGGGCAACGTGATAGCAACCTCCGCCGAAACGCGGCAAGGGCTTGAAAAGGTATTGGAAAAAATAGAGGGAATTTTACGGCACGGAGAAGAAGATGCTTGACGAATTTTTAAAGACCCCTGCGGGGCACGCCGTTTTCGGCATAGTCATAGCGGTCGTTGCAATCGTTATAATCGAGCTCAATTACAGACTGTTTTTCAAATACGTTTTAGACTTTATTTTCGCGTTGATTGCAACGGTTATATGCTCGCCCGTTCTTTTAGTGGGCGTAATAATTTCCAAAAAGCGCACGGGCTACGCGTTCGAAGAAACGCCGTGCCTCGGTGCAAAGGGCAAGATAATTTACCTCAAAGCTTTTGCGGGCGTGCAGAGCGGAATAAAGTATTTGCCTCGGCTTTTGGATATTTTGTGCGGCAGATTAAGCTTCGTCGGCATTGCTCCCTTAAAGCTTTCGGACGGCGCGCTTTTGGACGATAACCATATGGAAAGGTTCGGCACCCGTCCCGGGCTTGTAAACCACCTCGTTTTGCGCGGACACGAAGGGTTGACCTACGAGGAGGCGTTCGGACTTGACGCACGCTACTGTAAAAAGAGAGAGCTTTTCACCGATATCTTCATTATTTTAAAAAGACTCGTGCTTGCTATCCGTGGCGACGGCAAAAGCTATTTGGGCGAAACTACGGCGTCTTACGGCGAAGTGCTTTTAAAGCGCGGCGTTATCACCCAAACCGATTTACTTAACGCAGAGAAGAACGCAGAGGAAGCCCTTAAAAAGGACGAAATGCGTACGGACGCGAAAAATCAAAGATATAACTGAATAATTGTGCAATTACCAACTCATACTACTTTTAAGGAGTGTAAAAATGGTAATTGCAAATATTATTTCTTACGTACTCGTACTACTTGGTGCGGTAAACTGGGGACTTTACGGTATCTTCGATTTCAACCTTGTAAGCTGGATATTCCAGGGACCCCGTTCGGTCGGCTCGATTATCATCTACGTGTTAATCACCCTCGCGGCGGTTTGGCTTATCATTTCCCCCATCATCTCGGGGCACGGCTTGCGCCTTGCAATGAGGGATGAGGAAGAAAGAGCAAAAAGAAAAGAAGTCGTAGAATCTAATCACTAATTAAAAATAAAAGCGCGGACTATTACAGTCCGCGCTTTTGCATTCCCTCAAAACGCATATAAGCTGCGCAATACTTCGTAAGGCTACGCCTTCGGTACGACAAGCTTGCGTTTTGCCTTGGTAAGGCTGTCGCCTTCGGTGCGACATTTACGCTCAGTAAACTCCCTGTGGCAAATCCGCACTTTTCTTGTCTTGCTTGCTTCTCTGCGTTTTGCCCCAACCGTCATTGCGAGGCTTGCCGAAGCAATCCAGCCCCCAGCACAGCAGTTGCATTTTCGTTTCGGTTATGGTAAGATAATTCAAAACTACTTACGAGGAAAATTATGGAACGCAAAGAAATTCCGTTATTAGAGTTTGACGAAAAAGTGGGGAAGGCTCTCCCGCAGCATTATAGCAGCGTGCCCAAGAATTTACCCGAGCGGTGCGTTATCGCCTTTTCAAAAACCAGCGTGGAAGATATTGCTGAAAAATACGGCGCAACCCAAATTTCCGAAATGCACTCGTGCACGGTCTATCTTCCCATTTACGAGGTTGATTTGGACGGAGTTAAAATTGCGCTGATATGCGGGTTTTTAGGCTCGGCAGGTGCGTCCGGTCAAATTCACGAGCTTTACGCGGGCGGCGTAAGAAAAATAATTGCGTGCGGTTCTGCGGGCACGCTTACACCCAACCCGCTGGGCGCGCTCGTTATTCCCAACTGCGCAGTGCGCGACGAAGGCGCAAGCTATCATTACGCGCCCCCTTCGTACGAAATAGAGGCGGACGGGGAAGTGGTCAAGCACATTGAAAACACTTTGACGAAGCTCGGCTTGCCCCATAAAACGGGTAAAACCTGGACTACGGATGCGTTTTACCGCGAAACCGAGGATAAAATCGCGCTGCGCCGCTCGCAAGGCTGTATAACCGTTGAAATGGAGTGTTCGGCAATGCTCGCCGTATCACGGTTTTTAGGCGTTAAGTTCGGGCAGATACTGTACTGCGGCGACGATTTAAGCGGCGCGGAGTACGACACCCGCGACTTTACCAAAGCCGAAGTAAGGCTTCACCTCATCGATTACGCTTTGCAGTGCGCAAAAACCTTATAACCGTTGAAAATTAAGTTAAATAGTGATATAATCAAATTCATTTATGAACGACAAAATTCAAAAGTTAAGTTTATCTGAAAAAGCCCGACTTCTTTCGGGCAAATCGTTTTGGCAAACCCAAGATTACGAGGAGGCGGGCGTTAAAAGCGTGACCTTTTCGGACGGGCCTTCGGGGCTCAGGGTGCAGGACGGCAAAGCCGACAGCATGGGGCTAAACGCCTCCAAGGCGTCAACCTGCTTTCCCGCGCACTCCGCGTTGGCTTGCTCGTTTAACCCTCGGCTTGTAAACGGCGTGGGCGCAGCCATAGGCGAGGAGGCGGCGCACTTCGGCGTAGACGTTTTATTGGCGCCCGCAATCAATATCAAAAGAAGCCCGTTAAACGGAAGAAACTTCGAGTATTTTTCCGAGGATCCCTATCTAAGCGGGGTTATGGGTCGGGAATATATTTCGGGCGTGCAGTCCCAAGGCGTTGGCGCGTGCGTAAAGCACTTTGCCGCCAACAATAAGGAATTAGGTCGCACGGTGTACGACTCTGCCGTTGACACGCGCACCTTGCGTGAAATTTATCTTACGCCCTTTGAAATTGCCGTAAAAGGTGCAAAGCCCGCCGCGGTTATGACTGCTTATAACCGCCTTAACGGGGTCTACTGTAACGAAAATAAGTGGCTTTTGTCCGACGTTTTGCGCGGAGAGTGGGGGCATGACGGAATAGTCGTATCCGATTGGGGCGGAACATATAACCGCGTTGACGCAGTAAAGGCGGGCGCGGACTTGGAAATGCCGCTGTGCAAGTTTACCCCCAAAGAGCTTTTAGACGCTATCAAATTAGGCGAGCTTACGAAAGGCGAGCTTGACGCTTGCGCCGAGAGAATAATAAACCTTTCGGACAAGCTGAACGGCGCAAGAATTTCTGCTGAGTGCGACTTTGAAAAGAACGCAGCTTTTGCGGAAAAGTGCGCGGAGGAGTGCGCCGTATTATTGAAGAACGACGGCGTGCTGCCGTTAAGCAATAAAAAATTTGCGCTTATAGGCGATATAGCGCAAAACGCAGTGCAGGGCGGCGGCTCGTCGAAGGTGAACCCGACCCGTGTAACGACGCTTTTGCAGTGTTTTGAAGGTGAAGAAAACTTCGTCGGGTTTGAGCGCGGCTACAACCAAAAGGGCAAAAAGAGTAAAAATCTTATCAAAAAAGCTTTAAAGCTTGCGCAAAACGCCGATATAATTATTTGTGCCGTGGGCATATCCGCGGGCGAGGCGGAGGGTGTTGACCGTGAAAATATCCGCCTTGCAGAAAACCAAATAGAGCTTTTAACCGCGTTAAAGGGCACGGGCAAAAAAATCGTTGCGGTGCTTTCGTGCGGGGGCGCAGTGGAAACCGACTGGGACGAAAATTTAAACGCGCTGTTACTTGCAGGTTTGAACGGACAAGGGGGCGCGGTTGCGGTTAAAAAAATTTTAACGGGCGAGGTTAATCCTTCGGGCAAGCTTGCCGAAACCTTCCCGCATAAGTTAGAAGATTTACCAAGTACGAAATATTTTGCCGAAAACGCCTATAAAATCGAGTATAAAGAGGGTATGCGCGTTGGATACCGCGGGCTTGAGCACGCGAAGTATCCGTTCGGGTTCGGGCTCTCGTATACACAATTCGGATATTCGGATATACAAAACGGATATTCAAAATCTTCAAAAACCCCCGATTTTTTATCGTTTTCTATCAAAAACGAGGGCAACTTTGACGGGGCGGAGGCGGCTCAGCTTTATATAGAT
>CAMWQS010000037.1 GCA_947176485.1 uncultured Clostridia bacterium
GTATTGACGGTTCGTTACGCACCCGCCGTTTTGCCGCGGCAAGTACTCTAATTACTCCCTCTTCTTATTACGGTTATATATTAACATATTATTTTACGGTTGTCAACTAAAATCGATAAAAATTTATCGATTATTTTAAAGAATTTCAAGAAGCTTATCGGAAAGCTCGGCTAACTTTTCGGGGGATAAGGTTTCGCCACGAGCCTTCGAATCTATTCCACAGCCCGCAATGACATTTTGCGCGACTTCACGCGTAAGCTTAAATGTGTTGACCAAATTGTTTTCAAGCGTTTTTCTGCGTGAGGCAAACGCCGCGTGCACGACCTTTTTATATAATTCCCCGTTCTTTACGGGTATGCGCCCGTCCTCTATCGTAAGCTTTACCACCGCGCTGTCAACGTTGGGGCGGGGCGTGAACATATTCCTCGAAACGCGCTTTACTACCTCCGCCCTTGCCCTGAGCGCAATAACCGCCGTTATCGCGCCGTACTCCGGCGTATTTTCCTTGGCGCAAAAGCGGTCTGCAACCTCCTCTTGCACCATCACGGTCAGGCTTTTACAAGCCTTGCCCTCTTCCAAAAGCTTACAAATTAAAGGGGTCGTTACGTAGTACGGCAAGTTCGCCACCACCGAGTACTCGCCAATCTCTTTTTCAAGCTCGGATAAATTGACCTTCAAAAAGTCCTTGAAAACGACTTCCGCGTTCTCAACGCCCGCAAGGGTGCGCTCGAGCACGGGCTTTAACGCGGTATCCACCTCGAAGGCTATGACCTTTTTCGCCTTTTCTGCAATCGCCCTCGTCAGCGTGCCCGCGCCGCAGCCTATTTCCAAAACGGTATCGCCCGCACACACGCCCGCGGAAGAAACTATTGAAGATAGCAGATTTTTATCGGTTATAAAGTTCTGCCCGAACTTCTTTTTAAAGCTGAACCCGCACTCCGAAAGTACGGTTTTTAAGTCCATTTCCATAATTTAGCTTGACCCCACGAGTATAAAGACATTATATCAACCCAAACTGATTTTGTAAACGGTTTTACCACCTTTACGACACCGATGATGAAGAAGCCCTTGCAAATCTTACTGCAAGGGCTTTGACGTTTTAATTAAGTTTTTTAAACAGCGTATGCGCATTTGCCCATACCTTGTCCGCGCAAAATTCCCGGTCAATACCGTGCAAGTCCGCAAAGCCCTGTAAAATTTCGGGTATGCTTTCGGGTGTGTTCGGGAACAGCCCTTGCTTCGATACGGGCGGCATATACGGGCTGTCCGTTTCGGTCAACAGCCTGTCAAGCCCCAAGGTCGCAATACACCTTCTCGCCTTCTTGCTGCCCGAATAGGTACTCGTCCCGCCGAAGGAAAAGTACGCGCCCGCCTTTTCCAATTCCGTGGCAAGCTCTACCGAGTGCGAATAGCAGTGCAGTAAAAAGCCGTTATTTAAAAGCTTTGCGTTTGACCTTAAAATCTCAAACATATCCTCCGCGCTGTTGCGGGAGTGAATTTCGACGGGCATATTAAGTTCGTTTGCAAGCTGCAACTGCTTAACGAAAACTTCCTTTTGCAAGGGCTTGTCCGTATCGGGGTAGTGATAGTCAAGCCCTATCTCGCCTATTGCAACGCACTTTTCGTGGCGTGCAAGCTCGGCAATTTTTTCAAGGTCGCTTTCCTTATAATCTCTAAGCTCGGTCGGATGAAAGCCCGCCGTGAAATAACAACCCTTATACCTTTCGGCAATTTCCTTTACGGCCACGCTCGTGGGCAAATCTACCCCGCAAGTTATAACCTTTTCAACGCCGCACTTTTCAAGCCTTGCAAACAGCTCGTCCAAGTCGTCGAAGTGCCTGCCGTCTAAGTGGCAGTGTACGTCAATATATCTCACGCTAAAAGGCTCCCGTCGGGTACGTCCTTTTCGGGTGAAACTATCGACAGCGTTCCGTCGGGTGCTTCGGCGCAGACTATCATGCCCTCGCTCAAAAGCCCCTTCATTTCACGCGGGGGAAGGTTGCAAACCACGATAACGCGCTTGCCCACCATTTCTTCCGCCGTGTAGAATTTGGCTATGCCCGACAGCACAGAAATCCGCTTGTTGCCGAGGCTGACCGTTTCGTGTAAAAGCTTGCTCTTTTTAACCGCCTCGCACTCGACTACGGTACCGACGCGCATCTCTATTTTTGCGAAATCGTCAATTGAAATTTCTCCCTTTTTGCTATCGTCCACGGACGCCGCCTCCATTATCTGTTTCTCTTTGATTTTTGAAATTGCGGGTTTAATATCCTCAAAGTTCAACCTTTCGAAAAGGGTCGAAGGCGTTGCGGTAACCTTGTACCTATCCTTAAAACAGTATGCGTAGCCAAATTGCACGTCAGTGTCAATTTCGGCTAAGATCTTTTCGGCGGTTTCAGGCATGAACGCTTTTAATATATTCGCGCCCGTATCAAGCGACTTCAACAGATTGAACATTACTTCCGAAAGCCTGTCCGCCTTGCTTTCGTCACGCGCAAGCAGCCAAGGCGCGGTTTCGTCAATATACTTGTTTGCACGGCGGAATAAAGTCCACAGGCAGTCCAATGCGTCCGCGACTTTGTATTCCGCCATCTTAGCCGCAACTTTATCGTAAGTTCCGTTTATAACCTTTTCGAAGTCCTTATCAACTTCTTCGGTTGCGCCCGTCTTCTTCGCAACGCCGTTAAAATACTTGTTCGTCATCGAAACGGTACGCTTAACGAGGTTGCCCAAAACGTTTGCAAGGTCGGAATTTATCCTTTCGCACATAAGCTCCCAGGTCAGGCTGCCGTCGTCTGCGTAGGGTATTTCGTGCAGAGCGCAATATCTTACCGCGTCCACGCCGAAAATATCCGCCATATCGTCGGCGTACATAACGTTGCCCTTGGATTTGGACATCTTTTCACCGTCGTATAACAGCCACGGGTGACCGAAAACCGACTTAGGCAATTCCTCGCCCAAAGCCATTAAAAATATCGGCCAGTAAATGACGTGGAAACGGGCTATATCCTTGCCGATAACGTGCACGTCCGCGGGCCAAAGCTTTTTATACTTATCCGACGAACCGTCGGGGTCGAAGCCTATGCCTGTAATATAGTTAGAGAGCGCGTCCAGCCAAACGTAAACGACGTGCCTTTCGTCAAACTCTACGGGAACGCCCCACTTGAAGGTCGAGCGCGAAACGCACAAATCCTGAAGCTTAGTCTTTAAAGTGCCCTTTTCTGAGGCCGCTAAAAGCTCCTTGTCGCTCTTTCCGATAAACTCGTCGGCTAATAGAAAGTTGTTCATCATCTCGTTCTTGCGCGAAACGGGCTGAATGAATTCGGGGTGAGTTACGATATGCTTAACGAGCCTGTCCGCATACTTGCCCATTTTGAAGAAGTACGCCTCTTCCTTGGCAGGTTTAACTTCCCTTCCGCAGTCGGGGCACTTGCCGTTTACAAGCTGGCTCTCCGTCCAGAAGCTTTCGCATGGGGTGCAGTATAAACCCTCGTACGCGCCCTTATATATATCGCCCTGCTTATAGAGCTTGGTGAAAATCTTCTTAACCGCTTCCACGTGGTAGTCGTCGGTGGTGCGGATAAACTTGTCGTAGGATACGTTCATCAAGTCCCACAGGCGTTTGATTTCCGCCGCAAGCTCGTCCACGAACTGTTTGGGTGTAACGCCCTTTGCCGCGGCTTTCTGTTCCACCTTCAAGCCGTGCTCGTCCGTTCCCGTCATAAAGAAAACGTCGTACCCCTGCATACGCTTGAAGCGGCAGATTGCGTCGGATAAAATAGCCTCGTAAGTGTTCCCTATATGGGGCTTGCCCGAAGTATAAGTTATTGCGGTTGTTAAATAGAATTTCTCTTTCATAAATATACCTATTCTTTACTGCAAATTTTAACATAAAAAGCCGCCAAAGTAAATAAAAATAATCTATGAATGCGATTTTTACAACGGTTTTTCTTGCGTCATTGCTGGTCATAACAATCGTTGCGCCGGACAAGCTTTTATCCACGCTTTTGGGCGGCGGGGAAAAGACGGCGACCACCGCGCTTACTCTGTTCTGCATCTACGCGGTGTGGATGGGGCTTTCACGCCTTGCCGAAAAAAGCGGCTTTTCTCGCGTTGCCGCAAAGGGCTTAAAGCCCCTTTCCCGCAGACTTTTCAAAACCGAAAACGAAGGCGCGCTTGAGAACATTGCAATGAACCTATCCTGCAACCTATTGGGTATAGGCGGGGCGGCAACCCCCTACGCCGTCAAGGCGATAGGCGAGCTTGAAAAGGATAAAAACGAGTTTGCGCAAAAGCTACTATTCGTCATAAACGCAACCTCCGTTCAGCTTATCCCCTCCACCGTCATTGCCCTGCGCACTGCGGCGGGAAGTAAGGCGGCGTTCGATATATTTTTACCCTCGCTCGTGTGCACGGTTATATCCACCGTGGTTGCAGTCCTTATATTTGTGGGGGCGCACAAAATAAACTGTAAGCGCAAGAAGAGGGCGTAATGGTATATATTATCCCCGCGGTGTTTATAGCCGTTTTCGGTTTTGCGATATTCAAAAAAGTAAAAATTTACGACGAGTTTTCGGCGGGCGTTAAAGAAGCCGTGCAGTTCACCCTGTCGCTTATACCCTGCCTTGCCGCAATCTTTATGATGTGCGAGGTGTTCGAAGCTTCGGGACTGTCCGACGCGCTAACGAAGCTTTTGTCCCCCGTGTTCGGCTTTTTGGGAATACCGCCCGAATTAACGAAGCTCGTACTCATAAAGCCCTTTTCCGGAAGCGGTTCCATAGCGTACCTCAACGAGATTATTGCAAAATACGGCGCGGACAGCTATATAACGCGGTGCGCGTGCGTGTGCTTCGGCTCGTCCGAAACGGTGTTCTACATATCCGCCGTGTACTTTGCAAAAACCAAAACCAAAAAGCTTTTTATCCCCATCGCCGCCGTCCTCATCGGCACCCTTGTTTCAACGATAGTGGCTTGCCTATTATGTAAGGTGATGTAATAAAAGCCGCCCGCGTGAACCGCGGGCGGCTTTTTTATCAAAATACCGCAACTACTGCGCCACCGTATTTGGTGCTAATATAGTCATTTACTTCTTGCGAAAGAAGTGCCTCAACCAATGCCTTGATTTTTGGGCTGTCCTCGTTACCCTCTTTAACGGCAAGCACGTTCACGTACTGCTTTACCGCGTCGTCGGTCTTGTCCTCGGAAGCGACCGCGTCCGCAATTTTGAGGTTATTTTGCAAAGCATAATTGCCGTTGATAATTCCCACGTGCAAATCGGGAAGGGACTTTGCAACTTGAGCCGCTTCAAGCTCCTCTATTACAAGGTTCTTGGGGTTGGAAACTATGTCAAGCTTGGTCGCCGTTGACGAAACTATATCCTCTTTAAGGGTGATAAGCCCTTCCTTTTCCAAAAGCTTCAAAGCTCGCGCCTCGTTCGTGCCGTCGTTAGGCACGCCCACCTTTGCGCCGTCGGGCAGCTCGCTTAAACTGCTACCGGTAAACTTCCCGCCCTTGTACGCACCGAAAGGCTCGTAATGCACTTGCGCCGCAGCAACCAAGTGCGTTCCGCGTGTAGCGTTGAAGTCGTCTAAGTACAAATTGTGTTGGAAGTAGTTTGCGTCCGCCTCGCCTTGCTCGACTACGAGGTTTGGCTGAACGTAGTCGGTAAACTCGATAACTTCAAGTGTGTAGCCTTGCTCTGCAAGCTTGGGCTTTACCACTTCCGTCAAAATTTCCGCGTGCGGCGTTATGCTTGCCGCAACTTTTATCACGCTTTCGTCGTTGCCGCACGCTGCAAAAGCCGCCGTGCCCGCCGCAACGGATATTGCCAATGCCGAAGCAGTTAAAATCTTAAAAAACTTTTTCATAAATATTTCTCCTTTGCCTTTTCTAAGGTAGGCTGACCTATAATTTTTTTTGCCCGTTTTAAGGTTGGGCGTCCCTTGTACGTAATTTATTTTGCATTTTTTCTGCGCTTATCCTTGAACCGTGCAAGCCACAGCCCACCCTCTTGAAAGAGCTGAACTATCACCACTATCACCGCCACGGAAACAAGCATAACCGTCTGATTATTGTTGTAGTATCCGTACTTGATTGCAATTTGCCCAAGTCCTCCGCCGCCGCAGAAACCCGCCATTGCGGAGTATCCCACGACCGTAACGAAGGCTATCACCGCGTTGGAAAGTATCGACGGAAGGGCTTCCGGAATAATCGCCTTACAGATAATTTTCACCGTAGGCGTTCCGCATGCAAGCGCGGCTTCAATAACGCCGCTATCCACTTCTTTTAAAGAAGTTTCGGTAAGCCTTGCAACGAAGGGCGCCGCCGCTATCGTCAACGGAACTATGCTTGCCGCCGCACCAATGGAAGTACCTGCAACCAACCGCGTAAAGGGTATAACCAACACGAAAAGAATTAAAAAAGGTATGCTTCTTAAAATATTGATTACTATCCCCAGCGTCTTGTTTACGATAAAGTTTTTCTTCAGCCCGCTTTTATCGGTTATTGCAAGCACTACGCCAAGGGGCAACCCCACCACGTATGCAAGCAAGGTTGAAACTACCGATACGTAAAGCGTATCCCAAAGCCCCTTACCTATTTCTTGCCAAATCAAAGAAGTCATAATTCATCTCCTTCAAAAGCCAAAAGTCTTTTCGCCGCGCTCGTCTGCGGGTCGGAAAAAACTTCTTCCACTGTGCCCGTTTCACACAGTTTGCCGCCGTCTATCACCGCCACGCGTGAACAAGCCGTTCTTATAACGCTGAGCTGATGTGCGATTATCACTACGGTTATTCCGCGCTTTTCGTTTATTTCCTTTAAAAGCTTGAGTATCTGTGCGGAAGTTTCGGCGTCCAAAGCACTAGTCGCCTCGTCGCAGAGAAGTATTTCGGGGTCGTTCGCAAGCGCCCTTGCAATAGCCACGCGCTGTTTCTGCCCGCCCGAAAGCTGTGCGGGGTAGGCTTTAATTTTTTCGGCAAGCCCCACTTCTTCTAAAAGCGATACCGCCTTCCATACGGCTTCCTTTTTCTTCATGCCCGCAACCTCCAACGGGAAGGTCACGTTCTTTAATACCGTTTTTTGCTGCAACAGATTAAAGCCTTGAAAAATCATTCCTATCTTGCGCCGAAGCTTCAACAGCTCGGAATTTTTAAGCTCGTTTACTTCTTGTCCCAAAACGGTAACCTTACCGTCATCCGGCACCTCCAACGCGTTTATGCACCGCACCAAGGTGGATTTGCCCGCACCCGAAAAGCCGATAACGCCTATAATTTCGCCACGATACACGCTAAGGTTCACATCCGAAAGCGCATTCGTTTCTCCGTTTTTGGATTTAAAAACTTTATTCACGCCGCTCAATTTTATAATTTCTTCCATAACACACTCCTTGAATTTTTCTTCTTCTTTCACATTCGTCCCATTCTTAAACCGAAGATAATCATACTTCCTCCAAAAAAAATGACCCGTACGCTTTTGCATACGGGTTCAAAATTATTTAAGGCAATAAAAAACCCGTATGCTATGCACACAGGTCGTATAAAATTTAACGCGAAAACCTGTGCAACGTTATTTTACGTTACACATGCACATCACTTTATTTACGCTTAAACAAAAGCAATTACGCATAGGTTTTCTCCTTTTCAGTAATTTCACTATACGGCATATCCCGCCGTTTGTCAACGATTTTTACAAATAATTTTTAAAAAATGCCTCTACAAAATCAGAAACGACGCAAACCGGAGTTTGCGCCGCCTCTATATGATAAGGGGGAAAATGATGAGCATTTCTAAGTAAACTTAACGTTTACAATTCCATTATATACAAAAAATTTAAAATGTAAAACTCTATAAAAAAATTTTTTTCAGACTTTATAAATTAAATTTACAAAACAAATTTTGTTATATATTCACAAAAAACTGCTTTTTCGACCTTATTTTCCGTTATTTCTTATCTTTTCAACAGTAGATTTCAACGCTTCGAACGCCAAATAGATTTCTTTTTCGGTGTTGTGCTTGCCGAAAGAAAACCTTACGGGGGACTTTGCCTCGCTGGCTCCGCAGCCCATAGTGATAAGCGTATCCGAAGGCGAAACCGCCCCCGCCGCGCACGCCGCGCCCGTTGAAACGCATACGCCCTTTAAGTCCAAAAGGAACAGAATATTCTCACCGTCGCACCCGTCGAAGGATATATTCAAAATGGACGGCAGCATTTTATTCAAATCGCCGTTAAGCCTCGTGCCATTGATTTCGGTAAGCACGCGGTTCAAGAATTTATCACGCAAGTTTTTGATATGCGCGTTCACCTTTTCACGGTTCAAGCACGCCTTTTCGTACGCCGCAGCAGTGCCGACGATGCCCGCCGTGTTCACGGTGCCACCGCGGAAGCCCATCTCTTGCATGCCGCCCGAAATTAAGCGGAAAACTTTGCTACCTTTTTTTAATATAAGCGCACCCGCGCCCTTCGGGCCGTAAAACTTGTGTGAAGAAAAACCCATTGCATCCGCACAATTTACGGGCAGCGGCAAATACGCCGCCGTCTGCACGCAGTCGGTATAAAAGAAAACTCCCCTCTCACGGCAGATTTTGCCTATTTCTTCAATAGGTTGAATAACGCCCGTTTCGTTGTTAGCCGCCATAACCGCGCAGAAAATGGTGTCCTCACGCATAGCCTTTGCAACGTTTTCGGCAAGCACTGCGCCGTCGCTTTCGGGCTGAACGAAGGTTACGTCAAACCCGAGCTTTTGCATATCCAAAGCACTCTCCGAAAGAGAAGCGTGCTCAATAGAGGACAAAACCAAATGCCCCTTTTTACGTAGCGCGCACACGCCTTTTAAGGCGGTGTTGCCCGCCTCCGTTCCACCCGAAACGAAGTAGACCTCATGTGCACTACAGCCCGCAAGTGCGTAAATTTTGTCGCGTGCCATCATAACTGCGTTTGCACTTGCACGCCCCGCCGCGTGTTGGGACTGCGCGTTGCCGTATTGTTCGGTTAAGTACGGCATCATAGCCGTTAAAACTTCCTCGTCAAGCTTAGTTGACGCCGCGTTGTCAAGATATATCATTTTTTACAAAAATCTCCAATATGCTTTCCACAAAGCTAAGCTCCGCTTGTCTCTCTTCAAGCTTGCGCCCAAGCTTGGTTGCGGAATTTTTTTCGTTGAGTTTTAAGTTGTTGGCGTTCTTCCAAAGGAGCTTCGCCGCAATAACGGTTGCGATAAAAAGTACGCCCGCAAGCGATACGAAAGCAATGAACAAAGGAATGTTCGCCCCGTCCTTAACCGCCGTAAGGTGCGTGCCGTAGTAAATGGCAAGCGCCGCAAAAACGATAAGGGGCACGACGGTTGCCGCAAAAAAGATTAAGGAGTTATTGCGTTTCTTTTTGAACACTAGCCGCCTTTCGCTCTTCTTTTCCTCGTTTTCGTTATCGAGCGCGTCGGCTTCTGCTTTAAGCTCCTCCGCCTTGGCTTTAAGCGACGGAAGGGCGTGCGCAAAGCCTTCAACCGTTTCCTTTGCCGTGAAGTTTTTAACTCCGTTCACCGCCTCGGCCCCGTCCTCGGTATTAGTAAAGTCGGTAAAATCACGCGTAACCGTGCGAAGCTTAAGCGCGTAAATTTCGCCGTCGTCGCCAAGCTCGTCAGCTTCCGCCAAGGTGTAACCCGCCTCCTCGTACTTCTTTTCGTCAAGAAACGCAGTGGCGCGTTCGGCAATTTTTTTAAGCTTTTCTTGCCTTGCCGCCTCTTCTTCCTCGCGCTGCTTTTCGCGTGCGGCAAGCTGCTCGGGCGTCATAACCGCCGCTTCCTCGTCGTCCGATTCAAGCTCGGGCACTTCGAAGTCCAGCTCCGCCTCGGGCTCTTCCTCGTCGGAGGTGTCGTCTATAACCAGCTCGTCCTCCCCGTCCGCATTCTTTATTATTTTATACTTTCTGTCCTTGTCGTCGTCAATAAGCCTTTCTTCAGCCATAATCTACTCCTTAATTTTCGGGATATAACTTTTTAATTGAATGCATCGGCACTTGCCCAAATAACGGCTTTTTGCATAGGCGCACATTTCGGGCGAGTCAAACAGCGCGTAAACGCCGCTACCCGAACCCGTCATATTCACGCCCAGCGGCGCGAAGCTTTCAAGCTCCTTAAAGGCGGTTTCCACCCCGCCGTTCAGTTTTACTGCGGGCGCGTAAAGCGCGTTAAAAAGTCCGCGCCCAAGTCCTTCGGCGTCGCCGTTTAAAAGCGCGTCTACCGCGGGTTGGCTCGATTGCTCCGTCTTTGGCAAACTATCGTAAAGGCGGTAGCACTGCGCGGTTGAAACCCCGCCCTGCGGCAATAGCAGTAAAAAGTTAAGCCGCATATTGCTTTTAAGCCGTTCAACCTTTTCGCCCCTGCCCGTAAGCCTTGCGTAGCCGCCCGTTAAAAGGTAGCCCGTATCGCTGCCCAAGGAATCGGCAAGCTCTTTTAGCTGACCTTCCCCGCCCTTGCCGTACAGCATAGCCATACCGCGAAGTACGCCCGAGATATCGGCGGACGAACCGCCCAACCCCGCGCCGACGGGAATGTTTTTAAAAATTTTAATATCCGCCCCGCCCGTACCGAAAGCCTTTATATAAGCCTCGGCGGCTTTAACGGCGTTGTTGTCCTCGTGGGCAAGCGTTTCGGTGCCCTGCCCGTGCATCTCAACGGTAACCAAATTATCCTTGCGCTTTTTCAGCTTGATAAGGTCGTATAGGTCAACCGTGCAAACGAGACTGTCTAAATTATGATAACCGTTCTCGGCGCCCGTAATTGCAAGCGTTAAATTAAGTTTTGCATAAGCCTTTACGCGAACGCCCATAGGGGTATTATAACATACTAATACGCAGTTATCAAATATTTTTAAAGCCGCCCGCGTTAATTTACGCGGGCGGCTATATTTTCAATTAAGATACACGCTTATGCTTTGGGTCTGTAAATCAAAATTCTCTCTTTGCCCGTCAGCGGGAAGGTGAGCTCGGGGTTTGATTTTTCAATTACCTCGGGTGCTTCGGAAAGACGCTTTGCCGTTTCCCAAAGCCCGTCGCCCGCGGAGGGTACGTACACGCTTATTGCGCAGCCCTGCACTTGCTTTTCACCTTGCTCGGTTACTTCGGTGAGGTATCTCGCCGTCCTAACTTCGCCGTCCGCGCCCGTTATTTTAAGCACGGCTTCACCCTCGCACTCGCCCTCGGCACGCTGTCTTAAGCTCATACCGCACACCGCAACCGAAATATCACGGCAGTTTGCAGATAAGCCGTTAAGCGCAACGCTGAACGGAAGATTTACTTCGGTTGAATGCACCTCGCCCGCTTGCTCGTACAAAAGGGTTGCGGATACGCTGCCTTCAACGCCGTTTGCCGTTCTTGCAAACTCGACGGCGGGTAAGGTTGCCGCAAGGAACGCGCAGGTGTAGTCAAGCTTAGCCTTGGTTGCGCAAAGCCCGCTTACACGCTCGGAATAAACTTTGAAATCCGTATCGAGAAGTGTTTCCTCGGTTGCGAAGTTCAAGCCCAGCTCGCAGTCCTTCGAGAAGGCGTCCGCAACGAAAGTAACCTCTTCTTCCTCATAGAAATGCCCCGTAAAGCCGAGGGTTGCGTTAACGTCGACGTCGCACTTGCCGCGCTCTTCGTTGACTTTGCAGTTTACGCTTACCGCCTTGATTTCGGCACGGCAGAAAGCGCGTTGGGAGAACAACGCTTCGTCGCACGCAAGCTCGCACTTGAAGGGGATAACTCTGTCAAGGCACACGGGGGCGTTGTCGCGCACGGCAAGAAGGGATAAATAAATTTCACCGCCCACTTCAACCACACCGGCACGAACCGAGCAATCCAGAACCAACGCTTGCGCCGAGGGTACTAAGATATCGGTTGCAACGCAGTCGAAATCGTCGTCAACCTCGCTCTCGCCCGAAAAGCTTACGAAGGAATAAAGCCTTGCGCTGTCCGTTTTGCAAATTGCGCCGTCAACCGCGGTGGTGTAGCTGCGCATTGCGCTGTCGTAAACGGCAACCTCCGCGCCGACGACTATAGCCACTGCGTAGGAAGAACCTTCGCGCTTGACCTGCCAACGCTCGCACTTTAAAGCGCAATCGCCGCGCTGTGCTGGTGCAAGTCTGTCGTCGTCTATAAAATGGGTGAACTCCGCGCCCTTCTGCACGCGGCAAAGCTTGCCGTCCGCGTCGGCGTAAACCAAGGTTGCGATTATTCTTCCGCCGTAGTTAAGTCTGCCCGAAGAAACCTCGCAAGAGGTCAAAGAAATTTGCGGATATACCGCCACTACTTCGCCCGCGTCTTGCCCGAATTTGATTTCAACCACCGTCTGGGTGGATAAATCTGCTACCTTGCGCGTGTAGGTTCCCGTCTGATTCTGTGCGTTGATTGCCATAAAAATGCCTCCGTATCCGTTACGTTTACAAGGTATCTTATGCGCAAGACTTTAAGGTTATGACTATTAAATTTTCTCTTGCACTTTTACCCGACCGCAAAGAATTTCAGAATACGAATACGCGGTTTTGCCCAGGAAGTTTTTGTCGTTGGGGCTTACGGTGAAAAGCGAGGGGTAAATTCCGTTTACTACCGCGGGGAAGGTTACGAACTTATTGCGCCCCAAATTCAGCTTTACGGTAACGGCTTTACCGCTTAAATTTTTAATCGTATCTTTAATGGAATTGATTGTGGTGTTTACTTTTATCATATTAATATTTTTGCCAAAATTTAGAAAAATATGCCGCGGGCGTTTCAAGAACGCCCGCGGCACCGAAATTTATCTCAATTAAAAATCTGAATCATCCGCGTCAGCTTCATCGT
>CAMWQS010000038.1 GCA_947176485.1 uncultured Clostridia bacterium
AAAAAGGAAGCGAAAAAAGTACCGGCGCGGCTTCGCCGCTTTTATATTTTTTTACTTCAAATACTTTTTCAGATCTTCGGCTTTGTTCACCCGCTCCCAAGGCAAACCGTCCTTTCCGAAGTGCCCGTACGCCGCGGTTGCCGAATAGATAGGTGCGCGCAAGCCCAGCGTTTCGATAATGGAATAGGGGCGAAGGTCAAACTCCTTCACGACTATGTCTGCAATTTCTCCGTCCGAAAGCTTGCCCGTGCCGTAGGTATCGATAAATACCGAAACGGGTTTGGCAACGCCGATGGCGTAGGCAACCTGCAGTTCAACCTCGTCGCAAAGTCCCGCGGCAACTAAATTCTTGCAAACGTATCTTGCCATATACGCCGCCGAGCGGTCAACCTTCGTCGGGTCTTTTCCCGAAAAAGCTCCGCCGCCGTGCGCGCATCTTCCGCCGTAGGTATCAACTATAATCTTTCTGCCCGTAAGTCCGCTGTCGCCTTCGGGGCCGCCGATTTCGAACCTGCCCGTAGGGTTAATAAAATATTTCGTATTTTTATCCAAAAGCTTTTCGGGAATAATGGATACAACGTGCTTTAAAATATCTGCCTTTAACTGCTCTTGCGAAACCTTTGAATTGTGCTGTGCGGAAACGACTACGGTATCAACGCGCACGGGCGTTTTGCCGTCGTATTCAACGGTAACCTGAGTCTTGCCGTCAGGGCGTAGGTACGGCAATATATTGGACTTTCGCACTTCCGTAAGCCTTAACGCAAGCTTGTGTGAAAGTGCAAGGGGAAGGGGCATAAGCTCCTCGGTTTCCCTGCACGCATAGCCGAACATCATGCCTTGGTCGCCCGCGCCGAAGCTGTCGCGTATATCCTCGCTGCCGGTTCTATCAACGCCCATCGCAATGTCGGGGCTTTGGCGGTGAACGGCAACGTCGATTTTACACTTATCGAACGCAAACGAGCCGTGCCTATATCCTATCTTTTCGATAGTGTCCCTTGCAATCTTTTCGTAATCTACTTCAGCAGTGGTGGTAACCTCACCCATAATAAGCAGCCTGTCGTAAGCGGCGCAGCACTCGATGGCGCAATGCGCGTTCTCGTCGCTTTTCAAAATTGCGTCAAGGCACGCGTCGGAAATCTGGTCGCATAATTTATCCGGGTGTCCTTCCGTAACACTTTCACTTGTAAAGTATTTTTTCATAACTAACCTCTTTCGTTAAAAAAACTCCTCTTCAACCGAAGAGGAGTGTGTATCTATATTTCCCCATCGGTTCGGCGTTAGCACCTTGCTTTGCAGGTTGCTGTGTGGTCGCAGGGCCGTTCCCTCGCACACTCTTTATAGGTTTGAAAATATTATACCGTTTACGTGCACCGTTGTCAAACGATTTGCTTTTAATTTACCTTTATTATATAATAAAATTATGAATTGTAACCAGTGCCCCGTATCCTGCGGCGCCGATAGGGAAAAATCAAACGGCGCGTGCGGAGTCAAAGGGATAAAAATTGCAAAGTATTATCTTCACCCCTTTGAAGAACCGCCTATTTCTTTCAATAAGGGTAGCGGGTGCATATTTTTCTGCGGCTGCTCGCTCAAATGTGCCTTCTGTCAAAACTACGACTTATCCCGCAATTTGCGCGGAAAAGAGATAACCGAAAGGGAGCTTGCGGGCGTATTTAAAGAGCTTGAGGATATGGGCGCAGAAAATATAAATTTGGTCAATCCTACCCATTATTTAAGGCATATTAGGGGGGCAATTGAAATTTACCGCCCCAAAATACCCATCGTTTACAACACTCACGGCTACGAAACGGAGGAGGCTTTGCGCCTTGCCGACGAATTCGTGGACGTATGGCTTACCGATTTGAAATTTATCGATAACGCGCTTTCAAAACGCTATACTGCACGCGCCGACTATGCGGACTACGCTCTGCCTGCCGTAAAATTTATGGCGCAAAAACCATTAAAAATGCGGGAGGACGGCAAAATGCTTTCGGGCTGTATCGTCCGCCATTTAATTCTTCCGCTTGCCGCGTACGACAGCGTAAATATAGTAAAATTCGTCGCAAGCCTTCCAAAAACCGTGTATTTCAGTCTTATGAGCCAATACACGCCCTTCGGTGATATTTCCGGTTTTAAAGAGCTAAACCGCCGCATCACTAAAAGAGAGTATGAAAAAGTGCTTGCCGCAGTGGAAGAATACGGGTTTAAAAACGTCTTTTTGCAAGACTTTGAGAGCGCAAGCCAAGATTATATTCCAAACTGGGATTTTTAGAAAATGATTATAACCGTCGATAACGCCAAATTCTCTTACGGCGACAATTTAATATTCGAGGACGTTTCCTTCGCCGTAAACGAGGGTGAGCGCGTCGGGCTTATCGGCGCAAACGGAGAGGGGAAGACTACGCTTATAAAACTGATTATGGGCGAGGTGTACCCCGACGGCGGAAAGGTCATAAAAAAGAACGGCGCCCGCATAGGCTACCTTGAACAAAACGGCGGCTATCTTAGCGGCAACACCGTTTACGGGGAAGCTTTAAGCGTGTTCAAGGATGAGCTTTCCGCCCTCGAAAAGCTTGAAAAATTATCCCTCAAATTATCGGCTTTTGACGGGTACACCCCCGAATATGCCGCAGTTTCGGCACAAATAGAGAATTTAAACGCCTATATTTCCTCGCACGACTGCTACTCCGTCGAAGTTAAAATCAAAACCGTTTTAAACGGTATGGGCTTCATCGATAAATACAATCAAATCGTCGACACAATGTCCGGCGGCGAGAAAACCCGCCTAAAACTTGCAAGGCTTTTACTTGAACAGCCCGACCTTTTGATTTTGGACGAGCCCACGAACCACCTCGATATTTCAACGCTTTTCTGGCTTGAAGAATATCTTTCCACCTTCAAAGGCGCAATTTTGGTCGTTTCGCACGACAGATACTTCTTGGATAAGCTGACCACGCGCATTTTGGAAATCGAAAACAAAAAGCTTTTATCCTTTGCGGGCAATTATTCCAAATACAAAATTTTAAAGGCGGAGCGCACCGCACGGCTTTTAAAGGAGTACGAGGCCCAGCAAGAGGAGCGGGCAAAATTACAAGACTACGTTGACAGAAACATTGTCCGCGCAACCACTGCAAAATCGGCGCAAAGCAGAGTAAAACAGCTTGAAAGAATGGAAATTTTAGAAAAGCCGTTCACCCCGCCCAAAGCCCCGACTTATAAATTCACCTTCGAAAATTCCCCTTACGAAAACGTTTTATCATTGAACGGTTTAAACCTCGAAATATGCGGTAAACGGCTCATATGTGGGGGGCAATTGCAAATTAGGCGCGGTGAAAAGGTCGCGCTTACGGGTGAAAACGGCACGGGCAAATCAACGCTTATCAAAGAAATTTTCAAAGGCGGCAACCCGCAAATCGAAATCGGGCGGTTCGTTAAGCTTGCCTTATACGACCAAGAGGGCGCAAATTTAAACGGCGAAAATACCGTGCTTTCAGAGCTGTGGGAAAGGCACGTCGGACTGACGCAGACCGAAGTGCGTTCGGCACTTGCGCGGTGCGGATTATTCGAAGAGGATATGCAAAAGCCCGTCAAATCACTTTCGGGTGGAGAGCGCGCCAAGCTTGCCCTTTGCATTTTGGAGTGCGACCACGGCAACTTCCTTCTTTTGGACGAACCGACGAACCACCTTGACTTGCCCGCACGTGAAAGCCTTGAAAAGGCTTTACAAAATTTTGAGGGCACCGTCCTTTTCGTTTCGCACGACAGATACTTCATTTCCGCAATTGCGGGTAAGGTCGTTGAAATCGAGGACGGCAAGCTTAACGCTTACGACGGCGACTACGCCTTCTTTACCGAAGAAAAGAAGCGTAAGCGCGAAATCTTACAGCGGCAAGAGGAAGAAAAGCGGCAAATTATAGCCAAAGAGGAAAAGCAGTCTTCTTACCGTTCAAAGAAAGAGCGGGCGGAGGAAGAGCGCAAAAAAACCGCCATAAAGCAAATCGAGCAAAAAATTTGTGCTTTGGAAAAGGAAGAAGAACGCCTTAACGCCGAGCTTGCCGACCCCGCCGTTGCAGCAGATTACAAAAAGGTAAACGAAGTTTTGGAAAAACTTCAAGCCATAAAATTACAGCTTGACGGGCTTTACAACGAATACGAATCTATGCTATAATTGACTTACTTGAATAAAAAAGGTTGAAAATGGATAAAAAACAAAACGAACAGCAAACCGAAGAACAGGTGAATATCCGCCATACCATAACCGCGGAAGAAACCTTCACCCTTGCAAAGGACATCTTCGATATCCGCTGTTTTATAAAAAACGTATATTCAAACCGTGCCGTCATTGCGCGCAGACTGAATATCCTGACCCTTACGGTCAGCACCGTATTTATGCTTTTGTACTCGGCGTACGTGCTTTTTACGGGGCTCACCAATAAGCTCGGGCTGGAATTTCAGATAGTTTTATACTGTCTGCTTGCGGCGTACGTGGTTCTTTTCGTGGTTTTGATAACCATATCGGTGCTGGGCAGTAAAGCGGGCACCAAGGGCGTTATCAAAGTAAAAAGAACTTTAACCGTCGTAAAACTGCTCGTAAGGCTGCTTTCGATTGCAATTTCGATTACGGCTATCGTTTTGTCGCGTTCGGACGATACCGCCGCGGCAAGCGTCGCCGTTGATATTCTAATAATCGTATTCTCGGTAATAACCGTCATCGTTCAGCTTTTGCCGCTACTTTTCGGCGGCACGGGCAAGCTGGTTCGCTGGCTTTTATCCCCCGTAAAAGCAAAATGCCGTTTTTCAAAAGTCATTTTGGAGTGGTACGAGCTTGCGGTATCCGGCAATGCAAAAAGCGGTGCCGTGAAAAAGGTTTCTAAAAAGTACTTTGAAAATATCGGCACTCAGATAGATACCTATTTAATCCCCGCGCTCGGCAAAAGATACATCAATTCGATAAAGCCTGCGGCGATTTTAAACGTAGTTGAAAGAGCCGCCGAAGAAGACAGACCCGTACTCGAAGGCATATTGAAAAACGTATTTTCATACGCTGCGGAGTGCGGCTACGTAACCTTTGACCCCTGCAAGGACTTAAACTTCGAAGGCAGCGTAGAGGAAGAAGAAAAGGCACCCAAACAGACGCTTAAAGACAGAATTTTGAAGTTTGGCATAAAGAAAGGTAAGTCCATGCTCGACAAATATATTGCCGAGAACACGGACGAAAACAATTAAGAGGTGAACTATGAACAGAGTTGAAAAGGACGAGATATCTCAGCTTCCCGAAAAATACCGCCCGCTTACGATGTGGAGCATAATCGGTTGGAGCATTTTATTCAACGTGTTTTTCGGTATAAGCTTTATTTTAACGCTGGTCTTTGCGTTTAACCGTGGCAACATCAATAGGCGCAGCCTTGCAAGGTTCTGGCTTTTATTAAAGCTTCTTGGCTTGCTTGCAATCGGCTTGGGTATCGTAGGGTTGATTTTAACGGGCGCAATGGAAGGAATAATTTCTATTATCCAAGACTTCATATCCGGCATCACCGGTGGTTAAACAGAATTAAAAAAGCCCGCCGCGCATTCAGCGCGGCGGGCTTATATTATGTCAAATTAAAATTCCAAACTCTTTTCGATATACCCTTTAAGCTCGTTTATATTAAGCCTTACTTGTTCCATACTGTCCCTATCGCGCACGGTAACGGTATCGTCCTCTAAGCTGTCAAAGTCAACCGTTACGCAGAAGGGCGTGCCTATTTCGTCTTGCCGGCGGTAACGCTTGCCAATCGAGCCCGCCTCGTCGTAGTCGCAAGTAAAGTACTTTGTAAGATTTGCGTAAACCTCTTTCGCCTTTTCGGAAAGCTGCTTTTGAAGGGGGAGGATAGCAACCTTATAGGGCGCAATAGCGGGGTGGAAGTGCATAACCACGCGGGTGTCGCCGCCTTCCAAAACCTGCTCCTCGTACGCCGCACAAAGTAGCGCAAGCGTAAGCCTGTCCGCACCGATAGAGTATTCTATTACGTTCGGCAAGAACTTCTCTCCCGTGAACGGGTCGATATAGGTCATCGCCTTGCCCGAATATTCCTGATGGCGGGATAAGTCCCAAGTGCCGCGGTGGTGAATACCGTTCAGCTCCTGCCAGCCCATAGGGAAGTTGTATTGAATATCACACGCCGCCTTAGCGTAGTGCGCAAGCTTGTCGTGGTCGTGGAAGCGTAAATTTTCCGCCTTCAAGCCGAGGTCGGTTATATACTGCAAAGCCTTTTCCTTATATCCGTTGTAGAAGTCCATCGCGGTATCTTCCTTGCAGAACATCTGCAGCTCCATCTGCTCGAACTCAACCGTACGGAATAAGAAGTTGCCGGGGGTAATCTCGTTTCTGAACGATTTACCAATCTGTGCAATGGCAAACGGCACCTTCGCACGCGCCGTCCTCTGCACGTTCAAAAAGTTAACGTACTCGCCTTGGCAGGTTTCGGGTCTTAAATAAACCTTGTCGGACTCAGCCTCCAAAGTCCCGCGTGAGGTTATGAACATAGGGTTAAACTTGCGGATGGGCGTCCAGCTTCTTACACCGCAGTGGGGGCACTTAATATCGTGCTCCTCGATATATTTTTCCATTTCCTCGTTCGTCATCGCCTCGGCGGCAACCGCGCCCTTGGAATGCTGCTCGATTAAGGTATCCGCACGGAAACGCTGTTTGCAGTTTTTGCAGTCCATTTTGGGGTCGCCAAAGCTTGCAACGTGCCCGCTTGCTTCCCATACGCGGGGGTTCATAAGTATCGCCGCGTCAACGCCGTAGGTGGAGGGGCTCTCTTGTACGAAGCGTTTCCACCAACTGCGCTTTACGTTATTCTTTAATTCAACGCCCACGGGTCCGAAGTCCCAGGTATTAGCAAATCCGCCGTAAATATCGCTGCCGGGGAAAACGAACCCGCGGCTTTTGCAAAGATTTACGATTTTTTCCATAGTCAACTTGTTATCAGCCATAATAAACTCCTTCCCGCACTTGGTAATAATGCGGAACTCAATAAATTAAGTTTAATTTATTTGACTTTTCAAGTCAAGCAAATAGGGTTAATTAGTTTTCAGTCTGATGCAAAACCACCACGTAAGTATCAACTATTTCTTCCTTGTTACCAAGCGACAGCTTTTCGTCTAAATAACTTTTTAAATCCCACAGCTTTTCAAAGAAAACTTTGTCCTCTCGGATAGCGTAAATTTGTGAAAGCATCTCCAAATATACGTCCACAAAATGCCAGTAAAAATTTTGTTTGGTTTTAGTAATTTTATTTTTCATACAAAAATTATACTATGCCCAATGGCGATAAGTCAAGCAAATTATCGCTGTTAGGCATATAATTATTTTTGGAGGCAGAAAATGGTAACTCTTGATTTAATAAAAGCAAAAGTGGCGGAGGCTATTAAGCAAAGCGGACTTAGTCAAAGCGAACTGGCTCGCCGCTTAAATATTAGACAATCAAATATTTCTCATTATGTCAAAGGCGATAAAATGCCCGCGTTGGATACGCTTGCGAACCTTTGCGTTATTCTTGATTTAGACGCGAACGAAATTCTTTGCGTTAAGTAAAAGTTTTTATTTACAACGCTTATTTAATTGTGTTACAATTAACGGGTAAGAGGTAAATATGTTGACGGATATCGAAATTGCCGAAAGCTGCAAATTGCAGGATATAAGAAAAATTGCAAAAAAACTTAAACTTAAAGAGAGCGATTTAGAGCTTTACGGCAAGTACAAGGCAAAAATCAACCTTGAAAAAGTAAGCCCTAAGTCCAAGCTTATTTTGGTTACGGCTATCAACCCCACCGCAAGCGGAGAGGGCAAAACAACCGTTTCCATCGGGCTTGCCGACGGTATGGCGAGGTTAAAGAAGAAGGTTTGCCTTGCTTTAAGGGAGCCTTCTTTGGGACCCGTATTCGGCATAAAAGGCGGCGCGGCAGGCGGCGGCTACGCCCAAGTCGTGCCTATGGCTGATATAAACCTGCACTTCACGGGCGATTTGCACGCAATTACCGCGGCAAACAACCTTTTGTGCGCAATGATAGATAATCATATTTTACGCGGCAACGCTTTGGGCATAAAGGAAGTGTATTTCCGCCGTTGTATGGATATGAACGACAGGGCACTCCGCGATATTACTTTGCACAACCCCGCGGGCACGATGAAGGGCTGCGTAAGCTACGACAGGGCGGAAGGGTTTGAAATTACCGCAGCTTCCGAGGTTATGGCAATTTTATGTCTTGCAGCCGACCTCAACGATTTAAAGAAGAGAATAGGCAATATCGTCGTCGGCGTGGACGCGGAGGGCAACTTCGTACGCGCCAAGCAGCTTAAAGCCGACGGCGCAATGACAACACTTTTAAAGGACGCAATAAAGCCCAACCTCGTGCAGACCTTAGAGGGTACGCCCGCAATAGTTCACGGCGGACCCTTTGCTAATATCGCGCACGGTTGCAACTCCGTTCGCGCAACCTACACCGCAATGACACTTGCAGATTACACCGTTACGGAGGCGGGCTTCGGCGCAGACCTCGGCGCGGAAAAATTCCTTGATACCAAGTGCCGCGTTGCGGGCATACAGCCCGACTGCGTTGTGCTGGTTGCAACGGTTAAGGCATTAAAGCTTCACGGCGGCGCGGACAAAGCGACTTTATCCGAAGAAAATTTAACTGCTTTAAAGGCGGGCTTGCCCAACTTATTGAAGCATATCGAAAATATCAAAACCGTATACAACAAGCCTTGCGTGGTTGCAATGAACAGATTTGCAACCGACACTGCGACTGAAATCGAAACGGTACTTTCCGCGTGCGCGGAGGCGGGCGCAAAGGCCGTTTTCACCGACGTCTTTTTGAAGGGCGGACAAGGCGGAGAGGAGCTTGCCAAAGCCGTAATTGCCGAGTGCGACAAAAAGAGCGAATTGCACTATTCCTACGACTTGAACGACGGAATTTGCAAAAAGGTGGAGGACGTAGTAAAGAATATTTACGGCGGCGACGGTGCGGAGTTTTCCGCGCCCGCGCTCAAAAAAATCGAGCAAATCGAAAAGGCGGGTATTCACGGCTTGCCCGTGATTATTGCAAAAACGCAATACTCGCTTTCGGACGACGCGAAAAAGCTTGCCGCGCCCACGGGCTTCAAAATTCAGGTTAGGGATATAATTTACAAAGGCGGTGCTAACTTTATCATTGCGGTCGCGGGTGAAATTATGCTTATGCCCGGGCTCGGCAAAGTGCCCAGCGCGGAGCATATCGATATAGACGAAAACGGAAATATAGTAGGGCTTTCATAAGGGGGGAATTATGAAAAAGAGTGAATTTGCGGAATACTTAAAACGCGCAGACGAGGGCGACGCAGAGGCGCAAAACAGCGTAGGCTTGTGCTATTTCGTTGGCTACGGCGTTAAAATTGACTATGAAAAGTCAAAAGAATATTTAATCAAAGCCGCGGCTCAGGGCGTAGCGGAAAGTATTGCCGTATGTGCTTACAACGGTTACGGAATGGAAAAAGACTTTGATAAGGCTTTTAAATACGCCCAGATTGCCGCAAATGAGGGCAGACCGTTCGCAATGAATTTGTTAAACCTTTGCTACTATTACGGTAAAGGCACCGAAGTTGATTGGGAAAAGGGTTTTTATTGGAGCAAGAAGTCTGCAGACGGCGGTTATCCCGGCGGTATGACAAACCACGGGTATTATTATGAGCACGGCGAGTACGTTGAAAAGGATTACGATAAGGCTTTATATTGGTACGAGAAGGCGGTTGAAAGCGAATGCCCCGGCGGTGAAACCTCTATGGGTTGGTGCTATTTAAACGGCAGAGGTGTAGAAAAGGACCAAAAAAAGGCGATTGAGTGGTTCCAAAAATCTTTCGACCTCAATCAGCTTGGGGGCTTCTATGCGTTGGGTTATTGTTACGAGCAAGGTTACGGCGTAGAAAAAAATTACGAAAAGGCTTTTGAACTGTATGAGACGGCGGCAGGGGAAGGACATTTATCTGCGCAAAACGCGTTAGGACTATGCTATTTGTACGGTAGAGGCGTGGAAAAAGACTTAGAAAAAGCCGTATACTGGTTTACGCAATCGGCTGAAAACGGTAACGCGTACGGGCAATACAATCTTGCTTGCCGCTATTGTTACGCTGACGGGCTGGAACGGGATTATGAAAAAGCCGTCTATTGGTTCAAAAAGGCAGCTGAAAAAAAACACGTTGTGTCGCACTTCTATTTGGGGCAATGTTACCGCAAAGGTTTGGGCGTTGAAAAAGATTTAAAAGTGGCGTTCGATTGGTATTTGAAATGTGCCGAACTGGGCGATTCGGACGGGCAGTTGCAAATTGGATATTGCTATGAATTCGGCGAAGGTGTAGAACAGGATATTGCCAAGGCGGTATATTGGTACACTAAATCCGCAGAGCAAGGCAACAAAGTCGGACAAAAGTGTCTTGGTTATCTGTATGAAATGGGCAAGGGCGTCGGGAAGGATATTGCCAAAGCGGTGGAATTGTATTTAAAATCTGCCGAGCAAGGATTTGTGGAGGCGCAATTCAGCTTGGGTCTTTGCTATCATTACGGCAGAGGTGTAGAACAAGACGATAAAAAGTCGTTCTATTGGTTGATGAAAGCCGCCGAACAAGGTGATGACAGGGCGCAGTGCGATATAGGCTATTTCTATGAAAAGGGCGAAGGTGTAGAGCAGGATATTGACAAGGCGGTGCAATGGTATACGAAATCCGCCGAGAAAGGCAATAAATCCGCTCAAAAGAATTTAGGCTATCTCTATGAAGTAGGCAAAGGCGTCGGGCAGGATATGACGAAGGCAGTATATTGGTACACGAAATCTGCCGAGCAAGGACACGTGGACGCGCAATATAATCTGGCCTTTTGCTATCAACACGGCAAGGGCGTTGAAAAGGACGATAAAAAGGCGTTTGAGTGGTATTTAAAAGCCGCCGAACAAGGTGCTGCGCATGCACAAGTAAAAGTTGCCGTTTGCTATTATTACGGCAGAGGTGTAGAACAAGACAATAAAAAGGCGTTTGAGTGGTATTTAAAAGCCGGCGAACAAGGGTACGCCGTCGCGCAGTGTGGTTTAGGCAATTATTATATGTTAGGCGAAGTCGTTGAAAAGGACGAAGCGAAAGGCTATTATTGGTTCACCAAATCTGCCGAGGGCGGAAACGTTTGGGGGCAATACTATTTAGGCGTTTGCTATCAAAACGGCACCGGCGTCGCAAAGGACCCGTCTAAGGCGGTAAATTGGTACGCTAAGGCAGCCGAACAAGGGCTTGCCAACGCACAATACGATTTGGCAATTTGTTATTTTAACGGTGATGGAACTCCCGTCGATAAAGAAAAGGCGCGCTATTTGTTCCAAAAGGCTGCGGACCAAAACTACTCCAACGCAAAAGAGATTTTGAATAAGTATTTCTCATAAAAGGTGTAAAATTATGAATTTACCTGAGGCAACGAATTTTATTGAACAAATTATCAACGAAGAATTAGAGGCGGGCAAGTTTGAATCAACGGGCAACGAAATTCACGTCCGTTTCCCGCCCGAGCCCAACGGCTATCTGCACATAGGGCACGTAAAGGCTATGTGCATAAACTTCGGCGTTAAGGAAAAATACCACGGCACGCTGAACCTTCGTATGGACGACACCAACCCCGCCAAAGAGGACTATGAATACGTCAATTCTATCGTGGACGCGGTGAAGTGGCTGGGCTTCGAGTACGACAAGCTGGTGTACGCTTCCGACTATTACGACAGGCTTTACGAAATTGCAGAAAAGTATATTTTGGACGGCAACGCTTACGTGTGCGATTTATCCGCGGAAGAAATAACCGCAACCCGCGGCACGCTTACCGAGCCGGGCAAGGAATCGCCCTACCGCGGCAGAAGCATAGAAGAGAACTTAAAACTTTTCCGCGAAATGAAGTCTGGGTTATACCCAGACGGCGCAAAGGTTTTAAGGGCAAAAATAGATATGTCGTCCCCCAACGTGAACATGCGCGACCCCATAATTTACCGCATAGCGCGCGTGCCCCATTACCGCACGGGCGACAAGTGGTGCATCTATCCTATGTACGACTTCGCGCACCCCGTATCCGACGCGATAGAGGGCATAACGCACTCTTTATGCTCTTTGGAATTTGAAAACCACAGACCCCTTTACAACTGGTTCGTTGAAAAGGCGGGTTTCCCCGCGCCGCGACCCAGACAGATAGAGTTTGCAAGGCTGAACATAACAAACACGCTTATGTCAAAACGCTATCTTAAAAAGCTGGTGGACGAAGGCTTTGTTGACGGCTGGGACGACCCCCGTATGCCCACGATTATGGGTTTGAAGAACCGCGGCGTTCCCCCCGTAGCGTTGAAGAAATTCTGCGCCGACGTGGGCGTAGCTAAGGCATATTCCATAGTTAATCAGGCTCAGCTTGACAGTTGTTGCCGCGACGAACTCAACGCCAACGCAGAGCGCGCAATGGCGGTTATCAACCCCGTTAAGCTTACGATAACCAACTACAAGGGCGAAGAAGAGCTTGACTTTGAAATCAACCCGACGAAAGAAAACGGCGGCACCCGCAAAATCAAATTCACGGGCAGCGTCTATATTGACA
>CAMWQS010000039.1 GCA_947176485.1 uncultured Clostridia bacterium
TGCTTATTTTTAAAAGCATTGCAAGGTCGGGTTCTATCTTTGCCGTTTCCCAATAAGATACCTTTCTTTGTGTAGTATTTAAGGCTTTTGCAAGCTCACTTTGCATTAAGCCTTTTTCTTTGCGCAGAGATTTCAGACGCTCCGCAAATTTAACTTCCATATCAAAAGTATAGACGAAAATTGTCTTAATATAATTGACATAGACAATTATTGTCTATATAATATGATATATGGAACTTTTCGGGTTATTTATCGGACAGTTGGTATTAACGGCTATTTATATGGTAATTGCGGCTTTGGTAGGACAACTTGCCGTGCCGTATATAATATGTTTCTGCATAGGAATGCTTTTTATTTCGATAGTAAGCAGCTTAATGTTTGATAATAACGGAATTGCACGCGTCGTACTCTTTTGTATAGGAATGGCGTTGCTAATTATTCCTTCGTTTATTTTAAATATCAACGTTATAATAAATCAAACGGGTTCTATATTTGAAGTTTCATTTTTTGCGGTATGTGCCGGTGTCGTATTCGTTACTTGGATAGTCTGTGGATATACGGATTTTTACTGGTATATGCTGAACGTATTGGTAATTGCGGGTATCGTGGTTTTGGCTATAATAATAAACGCCATAGCTAAAAGTATATTAATTACTTCAATTGTGTGCTTAGTTATAGGCATTATTGCGCTTGCAATTATGTTAATTATGCGAATCGTTAGGGGTTCGGCGTTAAACGATTAATGTAATAAAAGGGAGATTTTTATGTTTGCGGACAAGAGATACGAAGAAGACAGAAGAAAGCGCGCTGAGGAAGAAAGGGAAAGGGCAACTGCTGAAGCGTATAGAAATGCTACGTCCGACCAGCGTGCCGTATTTGATTTGTTCAACGGTTCCAAAATCAAATTTGATAATAAAAGTGCTTGGTTGGAATGTGTATTTACCAATAGGAAAGAGGTAATTATTAATGTGTTGGGCTTTTGCTACGAATTCAAAATGTTTGAATCAACAAGTCCGTTTGAAGATAGGGTAAGAGCAATAATAAAAAAGGAACTTAACGATAGAGGCTACTATATTTCACCGCGTGTTTTCTTTGATTTTTGCTAATTTTAAAATTTAGGCAGCGCCCGAACGATGCTTTGAACCGCATCGTTCGGGCGTAATTAATTTGACAGAAAAACGTAAGTGTAGTATAATTTTTACGATGATTAAAGATTTACAGCAGCAAATTTTAGCTTTGAAAAAGGAGCGGGATATTTGTATCCTTGCCCACAGCTATATGTCCGAAGAAATATGCGAGGTTGCCGATTTCGTAGGCGACAGCTACGCGCTGTCCGTTAAGGCGAAAACCGCGCCGCAAAGCACGGTTATTATGTGCGGCGTTCGGTTTATGGCTGAAACGGTGAAAATGCTTTCGCCCGAAAAGAAGGTTATTCTTGCAAGCCCCGACGCGGGTTGTCCCATGGCAGAGCAGTTCGATAAGGACGTTATTAAAGAAGTTAAAAAGACGTATCCAGATTATGCGGTGGTCGCTTACGTGAACACCACTGCCGAGCTTAAAACGGTTGCGGACGTTTGCGTTACTTCTTCAAGCGCGGTCAAAATCTGCCGTGCAATTCCCGAAAAAAATATTCTGTTTATACCCGATATTAATCTCGGCACCTACGTAAAAAACCAAGTGCCAGAAAAGAATTTCAAGCTTTTGTCGGGCGGCTGCCCCACGCACGCAAGGATAGAAAAAGACGACGTGCTTGCCGCAAAGGCGGCGCACCCCGACGCACTTTTCTTGGTACACCCCGAGTGCAGACCCGAGGTTGTTGAGCTTGCTGACTTCGTCGGTTCCACTTCGGGTATTATGGACTATGCCGAAAAGTCGGACGGGACGGAGTTTATTATCGGCACGGAGAACTCTATCGTTCAGCACCTGCAGTACAAGCTGCGTGAAAAGAAGTTTTATCCACTTTCAAAAAATTTGATTTGCCACAATATGCGCCTTACCACTTTGCCCGACGTTTTAAACTGCGTTTTGGGGCGCGGCGGTGAGGAAATTGTTTTGGACGAAAAGTTGCGCGTGCAGGCCGTTAAGTGCATAGAGAAAATGATAGAATTAGGCGGTTGATTTTTTATGATGATTACGACCAAGGGCAGGAACGCCCTTAAAATTATGATAGATTTGGCTCAGCACGAGGGCGAGGGTTTTATCTCCCTAAACGACATTGCCGAGCGCCAGAAGGAATCGGTCAAATATTTGGAAGCGTCTACGGCTCAGCTTACGGCGGCGGGCTTTATTTTGAGCGCACGCGGCAAAAGCGGCGGCTATAAGCTTGCACGCCCCGCAAAGGATTACAGCGTGGCAGAAATTCTTGAAAAAGGCGAAGGCTCGCTTGCGCCCGTTTCGTGCCTTATAAACGGCTGTGAAAACGCGTGCACTTGCCAAACCCTGCCCCTTTTTAAGGAGCTTGATGAAGTTATTTCAAATTTTCTTAATTCAAAAACTCTTGCAGACTTGGTGAAATAATTATGAAAATGAGCGTCAGAAAAATCGTATTATTGATACTTAGCATTTTAGTTTTAGGGTTCGGCTTGTATGGTATTATAAGCGTATTCGTCCAGCTGTCTTCCTTGCGCGAAGAAATTTTAACTATGTTTTCCGACCCGCAAATAAGCTCGGTTTTCCCCGACCCCGAAAACATCGTTAACGTTATAATCGGGATAACCGTCGCTATCGCGTGTGTGAGCAGCGCAATTGTGTTCGTGCCCGGAATACTCGGTTTACTCGTGTCGCTCGGTAAATACAGGGGCGGCGTGCATATCGTGTTTGCTTGGATATACGTAATTTTTGCCGGCTTGGGGCTTATCGTCAGTATCGTCGGGTATATCAAGGCGTCGCAGTTCGACTGGACTGCGCTTATTAACGTATTTGAGTTTGCCGTGGTCATAGCATTTTTGGTTATTGCCAAGCAGATTAAAGAGGAAGAATATTAATAAAATTATTTCGGATAACTATATAATTCCTATTGACAAAGTAGGAATTTATTTTTATAATTAAATCATATTAATTACGTAGGAATTAAAGTTTTGAAAACAGTTTACGTAGACAACGCGGCGACGACCGCAATGAGTGATAAGGCTATCGAGGCGATGACGCCCTTTTTAAAAGGCGTGTACGGCAACCCGTCCTCACTTCACACGGTGGGACAAGTTGCCAAAGAACACTTGGAGGACGCCCGTGCAAGAATTGCAAAGTGTTTAAACTGCGAGCCGAGGGAGGTCTATTTCACATCGGGTGGGTCGGAAGCTGATAACCAAGCAATACGCTCCGCCGCAGTAAACGGCGCACGCAAGGGCAAAAAGCATATAATTTCCACCGCGTTCGAGCATCACGCCGTTTTGCACACCCTTAAAAAGCTTGAAAAAGAGGGCTTTGAGGTAACTTATCTACCCGTTCACGCGGACGGGCTTATAACCGCCGAAGAAGTTGGCGCGGCAATAAGAGAGGACACCGCCTTGGTTACGGTTATGTTTGCCAATAACGAGGTGGGTACGGTTTTGCCCATAGCCGAAATAGGTGCGGTGTGTCGTGCAAAGGGCGTGGTTTTCCACACCGACGCGGTGCAAGCAGTCGGGCATATTCCCGTCGACGTGCAAGGGCAAAATATCGATATGCTGTCGCTTTCGGCGCATAAATTCCACGGCGCAAAGGGCGTGGGTGCACTATATTGCAAGCGCGGCATACCTTTGAATACCTTTATCGACGGCGGCGCACAAGAAAGAAATAAGCGCGCCGGCACGGAAAATCTTGCGGGCGTGGCGGCAATGGCGGCGGCTTTGGAAGAAGCGTGCGCGAACATGAAAGAAAACTCTGAAAAGTTATCCCTCCTAAGGGACAGGCTTATCGAAGGGCTTTTGAAGGTGCCGCACTCCAAACTGAACGGCGACCGAAAAAAGAGGTTGCCTTCTAACGTAAATATCTGCTTCGAGGGTATCGAGGGCGAAAGCCTTTTGCTCCTTCTTGACGCGAAGGGAATTTGCGCTTCAAGCGGCTCGGCTTGCACTTCGGGCTCTTTGGACCCGTCGCACGTTCTGCTTGCTTTGGGCTTACCGCACGAGATTGCACACGGCTCTTTAAGGCTTAGCTTATCGGAGTACAACACCGCGGACGAGGTTGAATATATCGTTCAAGAAGTGCCCAAGGTGGTGGAGTATTTACGCAATATTTCGCCCGTTTGGGAAGAACTTGAAAAGGGTTTAAAGCCGCACTTAATTTAAGGCAAAAATGCGATAGACCCCCATATATGCTTGAAATAACGCAATTTTTTAATAATTAAAAGGAGTTTTTTATGGCTTTATACAGCGAAAAAGTAATGGACCACTTCACTAACCCCAGAAACGTCGGCAAGATAGAAAACGCAGACGGAATAGGCGAAGTAGGCAACGCCAAGTGCGGCGACATTATGAAGATTTACTTGAAAATCGAAAACGATATTATCGTGGACGTAAAGTTCAACACCTTCGGGTGCGGCAGTGCGATTGCCTCAAGCTCGATGGCGACTGAGCTTATTAAGGGCAAGCCCATAAGCGAGGCGTTGACCCTTACCAACAAGGCGGTTGCCGAGGCGTTGGACGGGTTGCCCGCGCATAAAATGCACTGCTCCGTTCTCGCGGAAGAAGCTATTCGCGCCGCGATAAAGGACTATTACGATAAGAACGGTATCGCCTACGACAAGGCGGAGTTCCCCGACCCCACGGACGAGGACGAACACCACATTGACGAAGATTAAAATGCAAGTTAGACGCCCCGACGGACAATCTGTCGGGGCGTTTTTTTGTAACTTAGAATAAACGCGGACAAACCCGAATACCTTATTTAGAGAGAAATCGAGGTATTCTATGTCAAATTTTTGCTTTGAAGACGCGGGGCAAACGCTGAAAAAGCTGAAAACTTCAACTGCCGGATTAAGCGGGCAAGAAGCTGCCGAAAGACTAAAAACTTACGGCAAAAACGAGCTTGAAAAGGGCAAAAGCGCGGGTATAGTCAAGCTTTTCTTTTCACAGTTTAAGGACTTTATGACCGTGCTTTTAATCGTTGCGGCGGCAGTTTCGGGGCTTATAGCCTTTCTTTCGCGGGATAGAAACGATTTAACCGACGTTTTTATTATCCTTGCCATTATATTTTTGAACGCGCTTGTGGGCACTATTCAGCAATATAGGGCGGATAAGGCTATTGAAAACCTCAAAAAGCTATCCGCAAGTACTTGTAAGGTGCGCCGCGACGGTAAGGAAATAGTTATCGCCAACGAAGACGTTACCGTCGGAGATATAGTTTTGTTGGAAGAAGGGGACGTTATCCCTGCCGACTGCCGCGTAGTTGAAAGCAATTCTTTAACCTGTGACGAGTCCGCGCTGACGGGTGAAAGCACCAGCGTTGAAAAGAACGAAAAGCGTATTCACGGCAACAACGTTGCGCTTGGCAATATGACTAACACTCTGTTCGGCTCAACCTACGTCGTGCGCGGCAACGCAACCGCAGTAGTAACGGGCGTCGGTATGCAGACCGAAATGGGCAAAATTGCCGCCATGCTTCAAGGCGGAAAGGCGACTAAAACTCCCCTTGAAAATAGTCTTGATAAGCTTGGCAAGATAATTTCGGCGTTCGTGCTTGCCGTAACCGCAGTAATTTTCATTATGGGAATTTTCGTGCGGGACGACGGAATTCTAAAGAATTTTATGACTTCGGTTGCAATAGCGGTGGCGGCTATCCCCGAAGGCTTGCCCGCAGTAGTTACCATAATTATGGCAATGGGCGTGCAGAAAATGAGCAAAAAAGGCGTAGTTATACGCAAGCTGAAATCGGTTGAAACGCTTGGAAGCTGCACGGTAATTTGCTCTGACAAAACGGGTACTTTGACCCAAAACAAGCTAAAAGTCGTAACCTCTTATTTTTACGGAGAAAGGCGTTCGTTGCAGCATATTCGGGGGGCAAACGCAAAATTACTGCAATGTATGACGGTTTGCACGTCGGTAAAAGGCGATAAGGGAAACTATATCGGCGACCCCACGGAAGTTGCTTTAAAAACCTGCGCGGACGAGGAAAATTTCAACCTTGAATTTTTGCGCCTTGCAGAGCTGCCGTTTACCTCCGAAAGAAAGATGATGACGGTTGCGGCAGAGGTCGGCGGGGAAAGGCTCAGCTTTACCAAGGGCGCGCCCGATATCCTTATAAATAAATGTACTCACGTCCTCACACCAAACGGTGTAAAAGAATTTTCTTCGGCTGAGAAAAAAGCCGTTATTGAAGAAAACGATAAAATGTCGGACGAGGCACTTAGGGTTCTTGGCTTTGCCTTTAAACCTTACAGCGGCAAAATCGAGGAAGACGGGCTGACCTTTATCGGACTGTGCGGAATGTCCGACGGGCTGAAGGAGGGCGCGGGCGACGCCGTTGAGGAGTGCCGCGGCGCGGGCGTTTCGACCGTTATGATAACGGGCGACCACGTGCGCACTGCGCTGTCTATCGCCAAAAAGTTGAATATCGCAAGCGATAAGTCCGAGGTTATGACGGGCGACGAGCTTGACGCGCTTGAAGGCGAAGCGTTGGACGACGCCATTGCAAGGTGTAAGGTGTTTGCGCGTGTTTCTCCCAAGCATAAAAATATAATCGTCAATTCGTTAAAGAGCCGCGGAATGGTCGTTGCTATGACGGGCGACGGCATAAACGACGCGCCCAGCATAAAGAGTGCGGATATTGGTATTGCGATGGGCGTTTCGGGCACGGACGTAACGAAAAGTGCTTCCGATATGGTTATTTCGGACGATAACTTCACGACGATAGTTTCCGCCGTGAAGGAGGGTAGAAGAATTTCAACCAACATCAAAAAGACCATACAGTTCTTTTTGTCCACGAACCTTGCGGAAGTGCTTGCAATACTTATCGCCTCGCTGTTCCTTTTCAAATTCAACTTCTTGCTGTCAACGCAGCTTTTGTGGTTGAACCTTATAACCGACAGCTTCCCCGTGCTTGCACTGGGTATGGAAAAGGCTGACGACGACGTTATGAAACGCCCGCCCGAGCGAGCCGAAAAGAGTTTATTTTCAAAAACTTCGCTATGTTCAATATTAATTTACGGGCTGTTTATGACTGCCGCAACTATAGGCGTTTTCGTCATTGCCCTCAATATATGGGGCAACGAAACGGCAACCACTATGACTTTTATGACCATTTCCTTCCTTGAACTTTTCCAATCCTTCAATATCCGTTCGGAAAGGCAGTCGGCGTTCAAGCACTTCTTTTCAAACAAAATTTTGCTTATCACCGTGTTAGTCGGCGTAATTTTGAACGTTTTGCTGTGTGTAAGCCCCTTATCGGGTGCGTTCGGGCTTGAAAAACTGACTGCAGTTCAGTGGCTGACTGTGTTCGGCGTGGCACTTTCCATCTTGCCGTTCGGGGAAATTTTCAAGCTTGTTTTGCGAAGAATTTCAAAGCGGAAAAACCGTTATTTAGGGCATATATGGAGGTCTATCGCAAAAAAGCGCGTAAAAGTAAAGTAAATTTAACCGTAAAAATCGCGCCCGCCGCAAGCTTGCGGCGGGCGCGTTCGTTTAAATTTCAAGCCTCGTTTTTGTAGCTAATAAGAATATGCGTTATTCCGAACAATACCGAAAAGGCGATGAGAGGGATATCTGCCAAGACTATTCCGCTGAATATAAATATTGCGGTGGGTATTATCGAGAGCGACAGCGCCTTTAATTTTCCGCGCCTGTTCCAACAGATTATCCAGAAAATTAAATAAGCTAGGCACAAGCCGCCGTTTACGGATAGGTAACAGATTAAGGCGTAATCAAACCAGAAATTGAAATAGGTGTACGGAATATTAAAGACCATTAAAACCATGCAGCCGTATCTGCCTATTTGTTCTAAAATTACTACTATTTTATTGTTATATGCGTTTTCGCCGTCGGCTTTATGCTTTACGGCGTAAATGATATTCGGTATCATAATAACCGCCATAATCGCAAGCCCGTAATAATTAAACCAACCCATAAGATAATTATAGCAAAGCTGAAAAACTTTTTCAAGTGCAATAAGCAATAAATAGCGGTAAACGCCCCGTATACGGTTGCTTTATAGCGCATACGTGCTATAATGGTTTCTATGGACTATTTGGCGATAATTGTAGTAACCTTTATTTCGGGCGTCGTCGGCACGGGGCTTGGCGGAGTAATAGGCGCAGTTTTAAGGCGCGATTCAAATAAAATAGTCAGCCTTCTTTTGTCGTTTGCCGCAGGCATTATGCTTGCCGTGGTATGCTTCGATTTAATGAGCGAACCGATAGAGATGATGAAGGCAGGGACTTTGCCTTCTCTTACCCCGTTAATCGTGGTGGCGGCGGTGGTCGCAGGTTACGGCGTTATTTATCTTCTGAATTACATTATTGATAAAAAGACTAATCACGAAGTAACGCATATCGACGCAAATCACCCCGCAACGGCGGATAACCTGGACGAGCTTATTCATTCAAATCACTACGAATCCCACAAAAATTCAAAGTCAAACTTGTTCGTTGCAGGACTGGTTATGATGTTTGCGATAGCACTTCATAACTTGCCGGAGGGTATGGTCATCGGCGCGTCTTACGCAATTTCTGCCGACGTAGTGGCTAATCTTTTTTCGGGCAGCGGATTTATTATGGCGATAGTAATAGGACTGCACAACGTGCCCGAAGGTATGGCGGTGTCCGTGCCCTTGATTTCGGGCGGAATGGGCAAGATAAAGGCTGTGCTTTTAACTGCTTTAAGCGGTTTGCCCACGGTGTTCGGCGCGTTGCTCGGTTTCGCCCTCGGCGGAATTAACGATATTATGCTGGTTCTGTCGCTGGGGTTTGCAAGCGGGGCTATGCTTTACGTGGTTTTCGGCGAGCTGTTGCCCGAATCGATATTGATGTGGCGGAGCAAGCTACCGGCGTTCGTGCTTTTCATAGGCATAATCGTAGGGTTCCTTCTCGTAATGTTTTAAAAAATGAAGCGGCACTGACTTTTGTCAGCGCCGCGTTTTTTATTGTTCATCAGTATCGTCGAGGGCGTATTCTTTTATAAAGAATTTTGCAAGTGCTTTATATTTGGGGTAGGTCCTGACGCATAAAACGGTTAACAACGGATAAAGTACGGCGGCGAGATAGGCTACCCCGCTCATTACGAACAGTACGATTTTGCCTCCGTAGTCGACCGTATCGTATAAAAGAGCTAACAGTAGAAAAAACGTAGCCACGGCACAAAAGACTGCGCTTGCAAAAACGAGAAGGAACTTTATGCTTTTAATGTATTCCTTTTTGATTTTTCCGTTGAAAATATCTTTTTTCATAATTACAATTCAATTCTGTTTGATATCGGCTTTTTACTTAATGCGGCAATAAGAACGCTGCGTGGCGGGCATACCGACGCCAAGACTATGTCTTGAAAGCTCGGTTGGTGATTTTCGCCGCCATTTGAACTGATTGGTCCCGCGTATAATATAGAGTGCCCGAACGATACCGTTTTATTGTCTTGCGGCGTTTTATAATTGTCTCCGTACGAGAAAGCGAGAATATTGACTTCGTCCGTATGCTCCGCAACGAATTTGCGTAAATCAAGTGCGGTGCTTGACGAAATATAATCTGCAAGCAAGTCTTGTAAAACCCAAATAGTTTTTCCGCCCCAGGACTTAGCTGCTTGCGATTTTACGATTAGTTGGCTGGCCATTCGCGCCCATACTTGCCTGTAATTGATACCGGGTGCCGAATGGCTTTTCCCAAGCATACAATCTTCAAAGGCTTGAGGTATACAGCTTCTTTTCCGTTTGTTTCCACCGGACGTGCTTGAAGTCATAACTTCGATAACAGTAGGTGCCCCGACGGGGAAATCTTCAACGTATATTTCGCCGTCTATATTTGTAAACGCATGACCGCTGTCGCGAAGATTTTTTTGTAGAACACTCCATTCCAAACCCGAATCGGCAATAGCTTGCGCTTTCGTAACTCTGCCTAACGGCATAATAATGTAGTCGAAGGTGTAATCGAACGCCGCGTTGTCTTCGTCTTCAGCCGTGCTTGCGTATTTGACTTTGGTTTCTGCCCAAATTCCTAGCTTTGCGCCTTGCGGAAAATCACATTTCTCAAGTAACGCCGTTTGGGTTTCGCCTCTTAAAATATCGTCGTTAGCCTTTCTTCCTGCGTATAATAGGCGGCGGGGGCAAATAACCCACGGAGGGGTGTTATTAGACATCTGGATGGAGCATACGCCCGACGGGACGCGGGTTAAATCGGGGAAACACGCTTTTAATTCGGGGTGTTCTTGCAAATCAATCTCCGACATAAAGCGGTTGCCGCCGCCGTCGCACGTGTCCGAGATAAACGGACAAAATGCCTTTTTTCGCGATTCAACGACTTGCGGACTGTTATCGTTTATTGGGTATCCGAGCAATTCGTAAATTTTCGGCATAAAATACGCTCCTTGATTTTTACCGCTCCGTTAAATATATCTTTTTTCGTGTTTTTATGATAACAAATAACCAAAATTTTTGTCAAGTGCGTTGCGATGAATGAATTGTTAATGCTGACGGGGATTCTCTCCTATGGCGAGAGCGTCGGCAACGAGTCGCCTCGCACGAACGGGAGGGTTCGTCTTGTACCCCATAGCTACGCACCAAAAAGCGAGGGTATTGATCCCTCGCTTTTTTTCGTGGTGGAGAATTAGTAACCTAAAACGAATTTTTCTATCAATAAATCGATACTGTTTTTTTATATTATGAGTCTAGTAGGTTGATTCTGATTAAGAACGGATACGTTTAAGATTTTGCCGCCATTACAAGCCCGTAATAAATTTGAGGGACAGACAATACTTCTTTTTCTGTTAAAGCGCTTTTTAAATCGCTATTCTGCTTAAAATTCTTCCAGAATTGGTACAGATGCATATCAAGCACCTTTTTCTCGTCATTATATTCCCCGAAGCCGTGTTCTGACATAAAAAACATAATGCGATATAATATTGCATAGAACTCAATGCGTGATAAAAATTTTTTGTGCAGTAATTCACCGTTTATTTTTATTTCATTATCATTATCGTCAATAATGCTCTGCATCATATGCGCCCCTATCGGATAAACGGCTATAGTTTCATATATATTATCGTCTGCTACAAAATTTTGCAGAATACGCGTAAAAATTTCTTTTACTTTATCTTTATAAGCGTCATCTAAACTATTATAATACGCAATCAGGGTTTCAACGCATAGCGAGAGAGCCTCTTTTTTGCTACCGACGTCACATTTCCAAATAGAAGAATCCATACTAAAGTCTATGCAGATGTTATGTACTAATTCGGTAAGCTTTTGCTTTTCCATATTAAGGACGGCTTCCATATTGAATTCTCTGGCTTCTTCCATTTCCCTGTTGCTCATAAGACTACGTCCGCTAAGGCAGATTTTAGCAGGAATCCAAGGAACTTTATATGGTGTATTATCTTTGCCTTTTATAATACAGTAACCGTTATTTATATCCATAAAAAGACGGTCGAAAATTACGTGTGATAAAAAATTCTTTTCTTGTATTAACCTAAGCGTTAAGTACAGAATATTAGCGTGTTTGTAAAGTTTTGACATGGACTCCTGAATGTCATCCGATGCTCCGCTAATGCTCTTGTATTCTTCATTCATAATTTCGTCGTCATATTCTATTTCAAAACACAAATTTTCGTTGATGCTCGGCTTGATTTTTTCGCTAAGCGTACTTTTAATCTTCTGATATATTTTGTCTTTATTGGAAATAGTTCTGGATGATTCAAGTTCGGAGCAAAGCCTGATAATGTAATATTGTGCGGGCAAGTACTCTATCCACGTATTAGTTATTATATCGTTTGCAATCATCATGTATGCAAAATCGCCCCCGATGGCATCGTAAGTAGTGGATTGATTGAATAACAAGGAATTACTATCCGATGACGAAACGTCTTTTTTCTGAAAAGACATAACGGGGAAAAATCTACTATAGATTGTGTCGCAATATACGCTGTCTTTTAAGCTTAAATTATATCTATATAGTAATTTAATGATTTTTTTAATTTCATAAACGAAGAAGTTAATTTTTGCGGTACCGTCGGTAAAATCT
>CAMWQS010000040.1 GCA_947176485.1 uncultured Clostridia bacterium
TATCGAACCTGCGCGACGCCATCTTGCCGCCTATGCCGCCGACAAGCTTCGTCTTGATTGCGTCCGAAGAACCGTTGATGTAAATCGTATCTGCGTTCATTGCGTTTTGGTCTTTTTCAACTTTAACGCTCGTAAGACCTGCTAAATCGTACAAATTTAACCAGAGTGTATCAAAAGTAATTGATTTTACGTTTTCTTCAACTTCGCCGCCAATCATTGCGCCTGTTTGAGAGTTGTAAACCTCTTCGTATGCTTGTGTCTGTAAATCGTCGGCTTCTCGCTTGTTTGAAACTATATAGGTTACAGAGGAATTGGAAGCAATAACTGCGGAAGTAGCAAGCCCTTTGTCGCCGGTTCCTATATATTCGTATAAGTGCCCAGCAACCGCATTGCCGTTTCTTGCAAAATCAATTTGTTGTAGCATACCCGTGCCGTCAACCGTGTATTTAACCGCAAGCTTTAAAGTGGTGGGGGTAGCCTCGTATTTAAGAGCAACTCCGTCGGTTATCTGAATTCTTCCAGTGTCCACGTTAACGCCGTTTACGGTCTGGTTTGCAAGCTCAATGGATACCGTTCCGTTGCCCGCCATAATGCGCGCAATGCCGTTTGCGGATTCTATTTTAAGATTAAAGGTGCTTCCCGCAATAGTTACGCTCCCCGTAAATACGTCGTAATTATCTGGGTTTTTGTCTATGAATTCCTGATAAACCGTTGCAATTGCATCGCCTGCAGTAAATACTGCGTTTGCGCCCGTCAGTGCAGTTTCAGTCTTGTCCAAAATATCGTAAACTACGTTCATCTGTTTGCCGATGGGCTTTTTGCCGAAAGTCGAAATCTGTACGAAGCTCGTCATATCGTCCCGTCCGACGGGCATAGTGTTGTAAGCCATATTTTCGGGATGAAGTGCTTCGGGAAGGAAAGCCCACGGCTCGGGTCTGTTAAGTACCGAATTAATAAAATTTCTTGCAACGTCAACCAAGGAATAAATCTTTAACGTTGCCGTCAACGTCTTCGTAAAGTAGTTGGGGTTAGTTAAAGTAGCCGTAACTTCGTATTCGCCCGTTTCGGTTTTATTATTATTCTTATAAGAAACGGTTGTGCCTTCGGGTAAAGTGCTTTCGTCCACCAAAATGGAGTGGGCTTGTCCGTCGTGCTTTATATTTGCACTTTCAAACTCAATCTCGCCGAAGACGGCTTTTTCTATGGTAAGCGTCGCGGTGAGCGTTTTCGTCTCATAACCGTCGCAAGTAAGGGTGGCCTTTGCGCTGTACGTTCCCGCGTTCGTCTCAGTGTTGTTTTCATAATCAACCGACGCGCCTTGGGGCAGAGTGCCCGTAACTAATACGCTTTTCTCTTCGCCGTCGTAAACGTAGCTTTTGTTCGCAAACGTTACGCCCGTAAACTGTTTAAGGGCAGGGGTTGAAGGTTGGTTAGTTTCCGTTTCGTTCGTTCCGTCAGTGCCGCCCGTGCCGTTAGAAGAACCGTTATCGTTGTTGCACGCGGTGAAGCAAATTGCAATCATTGCCGCAAACAAAACGGACAGAAGAAGTAACGAAAACCGTTTTAAATTTTTCTTTGTAAATATACTCATATATGCCTCCGCAAAACGTTTTACGGATAAATTATAGCAACGTAAAAGCTATTTGTATAGTAAATTAACTAACTTTTCAGTTGAGTTTATTTCAATAGGCTGAAAATTATTCAAACGCTTTACAAGCCAAGTATTTTGTGTTAAACTGTAAATTATGATACTACATACAGTACGAGAGGACTAATTTATGAGATGTTTATTCTGTGGTTGTGAAGACAGCAAGGTAATCGACAGCCGTTCCGCCGACGAAGGCAGAACTATAAGACGACGCAGAGAGTGTACCAATTGCGGCAAACGCTATACAACGTACGAAACGATTGAGGACACGCCCGTCCTCGTCGTAAAAACCAGCGGACTTAGACAAGCGTTCGACTCGGGCAAGATAAAAAACGGAATTATAAAGTCTTGTGAAAAGCGCCCCGTTTCTTTGACGACCATAGACGAAATGGTTTCCGCCGTAACTAAAAAAGTTTACAACTCCATGGAGCAAGAAATTTCTTCAAAACAGATAGGTGAGCTCGTAATGGAGGAGCTGAAAAAGGTGGACGAGGTTGCATACGTCCGCTATGCAAGCGTGTACCGCTCCTTCAAAGATATCCCCAGCTTTATGGACGAATTGCAGAAGCTTATCGACAGTAAAAAACTGTAATAAACAGATATAACAAATATGCACTTAAATTATTCAACAAAACAAGTCAGTGTCGGCGGCGTCAAAATAGGCGGCGGTGAAAGCGTCAAAATTCAGTCCATGTGCACCACTAAGACTAGCGACGTCGAAAGCACCGTCAGCCAGATTTCCGCGCTTGAAAACGCCGGCTGTGAAATTATTAGGGTGAGCGTTCTCGACGAGGACGACGCCCGCGCAGTTAAAAGCATTAAAAACAAAATAAATATCCCGCTCGTTGCGGATATACATTTTTCTTCGCGCCTTGCCGTTCTTGCAATAGAAAACGGTGCAGATAAGGTTCGCATAAACCCCGGTAATATCGGCGGTGATAAGGAAATCAAGCTCGTTGCCGACTGTATCAAGTCGCACAAAATCCCCGTCCGTGTCGGTGCTAACACGGGTAGCGTTGAAAAAGAATTTCTCACAAAATACGGTAAAAACGAAAAGTCTCTAGTCGAAAGCGCGTTAAAAAGTGTAGCCGCGCTTGAAAGATACGGCGTTAACGATATAGTTATATCCGTAAAAGCTTCGTCCGTGCCGCTCACCGTCAAGGCGTATAGGCTACTTGCCTCAAGAACGGATTATCCGTTACACTTAGGTGTAACCGAAGCGGGAACGGAAGAAATGGCAGTAGTCAAATCTTCAGCCGCGATGGGTGCGCTTTTGCTTGACGGAATAGGCGATACGATTCGCGTTTCCATAACCGACGACCCCGTAAAAGAGGTCGTTGCGGCGAGAAGGCTTCTCCGTGCAGTCGGGCTTGACGAAAACTTCGTCAACGTAATTTCGTGCCCCACTTGCGGAAGATGCCTGTGGAATTCAATGGAGCTTGCCAAAAAGGTAACCTCGTTCGTTGAAAACAGTAAGAAGAAGTTAAAAATCGCCGTTATGGGTTGCGTTGTTAACGGACCCGGCGAAGCGAAGGACTGCGACTTGGGAATTGCCGGCGCGCAAGATTACTGTGTAATTTTTAAAAACGGCGAAATTATAAGGAAAGTTTCGGCTGAGCTTGCCGAGGCGGAGTTTTTCAAGGAGATTAACGCACTTTTAAATGACTGATGAAATTATAAATGAAATCCGTTCGGTTGGTAAAAATCTTAGCCGCGCAATTCTGCGCGGTATTTCGTTGGACACAGCAGGAAAAACCGTAACGGCAAATATAATTACCGACGAGGCGTTCACTGCGGCAGACCAAGCCGGTGCCGACGCAGTTATAAGGAAGTACGTTCCCGAATACTTCAAAAGCAAAGTCGTCATATCAAAACTTACCCCCGATGTGGAAATGGTTAAAAAGAAGGTAGAGGAAGCAGTTTCTTCGTACTTCAAGGCGGTGTACGCTACGCTTTCCAAGGACGATATTAAAGTTGAAAAAACCGAGAACGGATATTACTATGTAATATCCGTCGCCCCGTCAATTGCACCCTCGAACTTGTGCGAGAGGGTGAACGACTATCTTCAAAGCCAGTTTTGCGGAAGCTTTTCAGGTGAGTGTGTAGAATCGGAGAAGAACCTTCAAGATTTGGAAGTGGAGGAAAGACACGACGAGATAGAGTTTGAAACGCCCGTACGCACCTTCCAAATTGAAGATTTCAAAGTTTTAGAGGGTGAAAAAATTCGCACAACCGCCGTTTATATGAGCGATTTGAACTTAGTAAGCGACGAAGTGGTTTTGTGCGGAACTATCGAAGATATCCGTGAAAGGACTTATAAAAACAAAAAGGACGTTGAAAAAACGTACTTTAACTTCGTTTTGTCGGATACCACTTCAAGGGCGTACGTAACGTATTTCCCCAGGCTTAAAACCATTGAAAAAATTAAGCAGCTTAAAGTGGGAGACAGTATCGTCTGTACGGGCTTGAACGAATCTTTTAACGGCAATCTCCGCTATACGGCGAAGACCATCGACTTCGGAAAAACCCCAAAGGGGTTTGTTCCCGAAAAACGCGCTTCTAAACCCGTTCCCAAATATTATAAAACGGTAACGCCGCAGCCTTTTACCGACTTCGAGCAGACTTATCTTTTTAAGGACAGAACCGTTCCGTCTTGCCTTAAAGGGCACACCTTCGTCGTTTTCGATTTGGAAACGACGGGCTTGAATTCTTCACCCGTTTCGGGCAATATGGATAAGATTATCGAAATCGGCGCGTTTAAGATTTGTGACGGCGAAATAACCGAAAGCTTTTCAACCTTCGTTAACCCCGAAAGAAAACTTTCCGAAGAGATTATCAACCTTACCGGTATAACCGAAGATATGGTTGCAGATGCTCCCAAGACGGAGGAGGTTATGCCCGACTTCTATAAATTCTGTTACGGAAGTATTTTGGTTGGGCACAATATCGCGGGCTTCGATTTTAAATTCGTAGACCATTATTGCGCTAACAGCGGTTATATTTTGGAAAAGAAAATGATTGATACAATTCCGCTTTCACAAGAGCTTCTGTTTCTTTCAAACTATAAGCTGAATACAATTGCGGATAAATTCAATATTGAATTTAATCACCATCGTGCAATTGACGACGCCCTCGCTACGGCGAAAATTTTCATTGAGCTTATAAAAATGAAAAAATCTTTGCCAAATTTCTAATAATTTCAAAAAAGCGCTTGCATTTTCAAGGTCTGTATGTTACAATTAACTCAACCTTAATCGTAAGTTAAGATTGAGTGCCTTGACCTAAGGCACTCAATCGTTGTTTAAAAGGATGTTATGCAGGTAAAACCCGTAAAAGAAATAACGGAATTTCTTGAAAAAATCGCAACCCCTATGGGTATCGAAATAGTGGAAGTGGAGTGGAACGACAAGGCCGCAGCGTTGACCGTTTACATTGAAACGGAAACGGGCGTCGACCTTGACACTTGTGAAAAATTCCACAACGCTATTTTGGACCCAATTGACGAGCTTGACCCTACCTTCGACGCGCCCTACACGCTGAACGTATCAAGCCCCGGCTTGGACCGTCCGTTCAAAACGGCAAGGGACTTTGAAAGAAACTTGGGGAAGGAAGTAGAACTTAAACTTTACGCACCTTTAAAGGGGCAGAAGTTTATAGAAGGTTTTTTAACGGACTTCGACGAAAACTCGGTAACCGTTAAAACCGACAAGGAAGAAATAAAGATAAGTCGCAATAAAATTGCGAAGATTAACAAAGCTATAAAATTCGACTAAAACAAACTAATATAAACCTAAAAAAATTTCGGGAGAAATAAAATGATTAATAAAGACTTTTTTGCAGCACTTCAGGATTTGGAAAAGGAAAAAGGCATTCCTCAAGAGGTGTTTTTAGAGGCGCTTTCAAACGCCCTTATTTCGGCTTGCAAAAAACAGTACGCCGGCACCGTAGGTACTGTTGATATTAAAATGAACCCCGAAAAGGGCTCGATAGATTTCTTCATGGTTAAAACCATAGTTGCAGAGGTTATCGACCCCGAAAACGAAATCACGCTTGAAAAAGCGCGTGAAGTTAAAAAGAGCTATAAGCTCGGCGACAAATACACTGAAAAAATCGTTCCCAAAGATTTCAGCCGTATCGCTGCGCAGACCGCAAAGCAAGTTATCTTGCAGAAGCTTCACGAGACCGAGCGCGACGCTGCTATGAACGAGTTCTCCGATAAAGAGGGAGAGCTTCTCGTCGGCATCGTAAGAAAAATCGACGCAAAGAACGTTTACATCGAACTCGGCAAAGGTCAGGTCGAAGGCTTAATGATGCCCTCCGACCAAGTGCCCGGTGAAACCTATAACGTAAACGACAAAATAAAAGTATTCGTAAAGCGCATTAAAAGCGGTTTCCACGGCGCGCAGGTTCTTGTCAGCCGTTCGGCACCCGGATTGGTAAGAAAGCTTTTCGAAGACGAAGTTCCCGAAATTAAGCAAGGCACCGTCGTTATCAAGTCCATCAGCCGTGAAGCTGGTGAAAGAACTAAAATTGCAATTTATTCCGAAGACGAAAGGGTTGACGCTATCGGTTCGTGCGTCGGTAACAAGGGCGCAAGGGTAAACGCAATAGTCGAAGAGCTCAAAGGCGAAAAAATCGACATTATTCCTTGGAGTGAAAATCCCTTGGAGTTCATTGCAAAAGCGTTATCTCCCGCAAAGGTAATCTCGGTTACTCAGCTTGACGGAGAAAAGACGGCTATGGCAGTAGTTCCCGACGATAAGCTTTCCCTTGCCATAGGCAAGAACGGACAAAACGCCCGCCTTGCCGTAAGACTTACGGGTTGGAAAATAGACGTTAAAAGCCAGTCCGCCGCAGAAAAGCTCGGCTTAACGACCGGTATCGAAGATACGGAAGAAGGTTTGGAAGAAGATATCTGATGTCAGAAAAGAAAGTACCGCTGAGAATGTGCCTCTCTTGCAGAGAGCTTAAAGAAAAGAAGGCTATGCTCCGCGTGGTCAAAAACGCAGAGGGCAAAATTTTTATTGACTTTTCTTCAAAGGCTTCGGGGCGCGGCGCATACGTTTGCGATAACCCCGACTGCATAAAGAAGCTTAAAAAACAGCGTATTTTAAACAAAGTGTTTTCTTGCGCGGTGGAAGAAGAAATTTACGCCGCAATAGAGGAGGAATACTTTGGCAAACAGCAAAGTTGAAACTTATATAGGCTTTTGCATAAAGTCGGGTAAAATTTCCCTCGGCTCTGGTGCTATAGACACCTTGAAGGGCGGGGTAAAGCTTCTTATCCTCGACGGCACTGCGGCAAAAAATTCCCAAAGGCTTGCCCTTAAATTCCAAAACCGCTTCAATTGCCCCTTGATAATCTGTAAATCGGGCTTTGAACGCGTTGTGAACCGTGAAGGCGCAAAGCTTGCCGCAATACGCGACGAAGAACTTTCAAAAGCAATTTTGCAAAATTTAGACCAAAACTTTGAATTATATGCCGAAGGCAGTATTTAATAGCAATATTTAGAAAGGGATAATATATGGCAAAAAAATACGAGAATATTGAAAATATTAGTAAGCTGATATCGGGCGGCGCGCTGTCGGAGCTTAATAAAAAAGTTTCCGCAGCGGAAAAATCTGCTTCCGATATTTTAAAAAAGCTGAACGATATGGAGGCGGCTATCAAGCAGAAAAAGCTTGAAGAAGAGCAAGCCGCTTTAAAAGAAGCTGCCGAGGCGTTAAAAGCGCAAGAAGAAAAAGCCGCGCTTGAAAAGAAACCGACGGAAGAAAAGGCGGAAGCTCCCGCACCTGTGGAGCAGCCCGAAAAGCCCGTTCAAAAGCCGCAAGAAGCTCCCGCGGCTTCTCAGCAACCCGCTAAACCCTCCAACCCCGCAATAGTCGGGCATATCAATTTACAAAATACCCGTGGCGGGCAATATATAAATAACGGTAGGCCTCAGAAAACGGAAAACAAAACGTTTATCAACCGTGACACCCGTCCTCCCAGAGATAAAAACGCGGCAGCGCCCCGCGGAGGACAAAATCCCCGCCCTTCGGTAGGCACGCGTTACACGGCACCCGCTCCTGCGCCCGCACCCCTTCCCACGAAAAGCAAGAACTTCGGACCAGATAAGAAGAAGGGCTTCGAAAAAACTTACGTTGAAAAGGATAAGCGCACGATGTCCAAGCGCGCCCTCGTTAAGCAACAGGGCGCTAGCATTGAGGACTTTGACGAGAATAAGAGCGGTTACAGAAAGTTAAGGGTTAAAAAGGATAAATCCAAAGCAGCTCCCACTATAAAAATTGAGCATGCAGTCGTTACTACGAACGATATCCCCATTAAAACTCTTTCCGAAAAAATTGGTATAACGGCAAGCGTAATCGTAAAACGCCTTTTCAACGAGGGCGTTATGAGTACGGTAAACGACTCCATCGACTACGATACCGCGGCGTTAATTGCCGCAGACTTCGGCGTAGAGCTTGAATACAAGCCCGAAAAGACGGCGGAAGAAGTTCTTTTCGAACAGCAAGCGGACACCTTTGAGGAAATCGAAAAGCTCGTTTCCCGCGCACCCGTCGTTACGGTTATGGGACACGTCGACCACGGTAAAACCTCCCTTCTCGATTATATCAGAAAGACCAAGGTTACCGCAGGCGAAGCGGGCGGAATAACCCAGCACATAGGCGCATATACCGTTAAGGTAGGGGATAAAGGTATAACCTTTATAGATACCCCCGGACACGAAGCGTTCACGGCTATGCGTGCTCGCGGCGCACAGGTAACGGATATAGTTATCCTCGTCGTTGCGGCTGACGACGGAATTATGCCTCAGACCATCGAAGCAATCAACCACGCAAAGGCTGCGGGCGTTGAAATCATAGTTGCTATCAACAAAATGGATAAGACGGGCGCAAACCCCGACAAGATAAAGCAAGAGCTTATGCGCTATGAAATTTTCCCCGAAGATTACGGCGGTAAAACCATAGTTTGCCCCATTTCTTGTAAAACGGGAGAAGGCATAGATAACCTTCTCGAAAGCCTTATCCTTCTTGCGGAAACCAAGGAACTTCTTGCCAACCCCGAAAAGGAGGCAAGGGGCATAGTAATCGAAGCCCGCCTTGATAAGGGCAAGGGTCCCGTTGCAACCGTCCTCATTCAGAACGGTACGCTCCATACCGGCGACAATATAATCTGCGGTTTGGTTACTGGTAAAGTCCGCGCCATGATAGACGATAACGGTAAAACCGTTAAGGAAGCAGGTCCTTCGGTTGCCGTCAATATTTTAGGACTTGAAGACGTTCCGAATTCGGGCGACACCATAAACGCAGTATCTCAGGCGCTTATGAAGCAAGTCATCGGCGAAAGAAAGGATAAGATTAGCCTTGAAAAAGTCAAGTCCCGCGTAAAGACGGACTTGAACGAAGCCTTCGGCAACCTTCCCGACGAGCAGCTTAAAAACCTCAACCTCATCATTAAGGGCGACGTGCAAGGCTCGGTTGAAGCCGTTAAACAGTCCGTCGTTAAGCTCTCTAACGCGGAAGTGCAAGTTAAGGTTATCCACAGCGCGGCAGGCGCGGTTACAGAAACAGACGTTATGCTTGCCGAAAGCGCGGGCGCAATAATTCTCTGCTTTAACGTCCGTCCCGACGCAAAGGCGAAAGCTCTTGCCGAAAGAAGCAAAGTCGACGTAAGAACTTACAGAATTATTTACGAGCTTTTGGACGATATGACGGCGGCGCTCAAAGGGATGCGCGCACCCAAGTACCAAGAAGTGCTTCTCGGCAAATGCGAAGTTCGTCAGACCTTCAAAATTACGGGTGCAGGCAACATCGCGGGCTGCTACGTTACCGAAGGTAAAATTGTGCGCGGCGGTAAGCTCAGAATATACCGCGAAGACATTCTTATCGTCGAAGGCGGCGTAAGACAGCTTAAACGCTTTAAAGACGACGTCAAGGAAGTTGCGGCCGGCTTTGAATGCGGTTGCGCTATCGAAGGTTTCAACGAGATAAAAATCGGCGATATTATAGAGTGCTACCAAATTGAAGAAGTAGCACAGAATTAATTTAAAGCGTATGCATCGCGTGATACTGCGTCAACTTGCAAAATTGTTCGGTTACGTACAGACGTACGCGCCCGTCGCAATTTCTTAGTTTCCTTGTCTGACGTGCGCCTACACTTTAAATATCATATTAACGTTTTATTGGAGATGTACGATGAAAGGAGTAAGGGGAGAACGCCTTGCGGGCGAATTTCAAAAGGAAATTTCCTCAATAATTTCTTTAAAACTTAGAAGCGATTATCCCCGTCTTTCGGCAATAATCAGCGTAACGGAAGTTGACGTTGCCCCCGACTTAAAGAGCGCGAAAGTATATATAAGTATTTTCGATACCGATAAGGAGAGGGCGGAAGAAAGCTTTTCGATTATCAAGGAAAACGCGGGGCAAATCCGCCACGAGCTTTCCAAAGTTATGCACCTAAGAACGGTACCCGAGCTTCGCGTTTTTAAAGACGGAAGTATGGAGTACGGCGAAAAGATAGATAAAATTCTTTTCGACCTCGGAAAAAAAGATGAATAATACCTTAGACGAAATAATCGCAAAATTAAACGTCGCAAAAGCTATTGCAATTTTTTGCCACGGTCGCCCAGATGGCGACGCCTTGGGCAGTGGACTTGCACTGTACCTTGCGCTTAAATCGATGGGTAAAACGGCGTATATGTGTTGTGAAGACGCGCCGCCGCAAAAGTTTTCTTTTATTCCCGCAATGCAGCAAGTAAAAAACGAACTTCCGGATATAGAATACGACCTAATGGTAAGCGTTGACTGTGCGGATTTAACGCGCCTTGGCAGTTTTGCCAAAAGATATGCTAAATTTAAAGGCGTTACGATTAATTTAGACCATCACGTTTCAAACGACGGATACGGCAAGTTCAACTATGTTGAAGTCTGCCCCGCAAGCTGTGAAATCATAACTTTACTTTTCCAAAAAGCGGGCTATACCGTAACCGAAGAAATAGCTAACCTTTTAATGCTCGGGCTTATTACCGACAGCGGCAATTTTACTCATCTTGACGTAAGCGAAAGAACGTATAATATCGGTGCGTATTTAAGAAGCAAAGGCGCGGATATGTATACCATAAACTACAATACGTTTACGCGTCAGCCCAAAGAAAGGGCGGTTTTGTACGGCAAAGTTATGTCTAAAATGCGCTTCGAGCTGGACGACAAGCTTGCAATAATAGTTATCCCCAATGCGGACTTAACTAAGGCGGGTCCGGATACGGGTATTACCGAAGGCTTCGTTGATTTCCCTTTAACGGTTGACGGAGTGGAGGTTGCGGCTTCACTTATGGAATACAAGCCCAACCTTTACAAAATTTCTTTAAGAAGCAAGGGCAAAGTAAACGTAAACGAGGTTGCCGTAGGTTTCGGCGGCGGTGGACACGTGCTTGCAAGCGGTTGCCTATTGGGCGGGCCCCTTGAAGAAGTCCTTGAAAAATTAACTTACGCAGTATATCAAGCTTTATGACGGGTTTTATCAACTTGAACAAAGCGGCGGGGGCAAGTTCCGCAAAAGAAGTATCGGTAATAAAGCGTTTAACGAAAACCCCTTGCGGGCATATGGGCACGCTTGACCCGATGGCTTCGGGCGTTCTCCCCGTTGCCATAGGCAACGCCGCACGGCTTTTCGATTACTTTTTGGATAAGCATAAAAAATATATTGCTACCTTTCGTTTCGGCGTTGACAGCGATACCTTGGATACCACGGGCACCGTCGTGGAAAACGTCGGGCGCGTTCCTTCCAAAGAGGAAATAGAAAGGGTTTTGCCGCAGTTTTTGGGTGAAATTTCGCAAGTTCCTCCAAGGTACAGCGCGAAGAATATTTCGGGCAAACGCGGCTACGAATTGGCAAGAGCGGGCGTTGAATTCTCTCTGCCCCCTAAAACCGTAAAAATTTATGCGTTAAAAGTCTTTGACAATACGCTCTCAGACTGCTATGATTTTGAAATAGAGTGTGGTGGCGGAACTTATATCCGCTCACTTGCGCGTGATATTGCGCAAAAACTCGGCACCCACGCCGTAATGAGTTCACTAATTAGAACTAAAAGCGGAGCGTTTTCCATTGAAAATTCAGTAAAAAGTGAAGATTTAACTGAAGAAAATATTAAAAACCACATTATATCTACTGAAAGTTTATTGCCGTTTGACAGCATTTATCCCGACGAAAAGACGGGCTTTAAGCTGTTTAACGGATTAGCTGTAAGCTGTGAAAAACAAGACGGCATTTATAAAATTTACAAAGACGGATTTTTTTACGGACTTGCAGAAGTTAAACAATCTATTTTAAAGGTGAGGACAAAACTATGTTAGAAGTCATCAGATTTAACGAAGAAGAGTATTATTTTCCCTGTCTGCTTGTATTGGTCTGTTTTGAAGCAATACAGATCGGCAACGCAGAACTTTTAAAAAAGGAAAAATTGAAGGATAAAAT
>CAMWQS010000041.1 GCA_947176485.1 uncultured Clostridia bacterium
GTTCGTGGTGAAAGGGGTGGTAGAGCCGCAGCACAAAGAGGAGAGCGAAGCAATGCCGAGCTTTTCGATGACGACGGTACTGACGACGATGACATTTTTGTCGTTCGTACCGATAGGGGTGCGCGCACCGATGCGGAAAGTGCACGAAGGACGGAGCGCGCAGTTCCGCCTGCTCCCGCAGCATCGGAGCGAGTTTCAAGAAGGGTAGAGGACGTTAAACGCACAAACCCTGCCCCTGAGCAGCCTCAGCAACCGGCAGAAGAAAAACCCAAACACGTTTGGAAGAAGTACGTTCGACCTTCGCTCGATTTGTTGGACAACTATCCCGAAAATACGAACGTGAACACGGGCGAGATTGAGGATAACAAGCGCACGATAGTTCAAGCGCTTGCTCGCTATAAAATTTCAAGTGAAGTGGCTAACGTTACTATTGGTCCAGCGATTACCCGTTACGACGTAATCATTCACGATAAAACTAATATTAAGCGTTCTCTTGGATATCGTGACGCAATCGCTATGGAGCTTATGAAAGAGAACGTAACGGCTTACCTCAACTATTCCAAGGGTGCGCTTTCAATAGAAGTTCCCAACAATAAGAGGTCAATCGTCGGGCTGAAAACTATGCTTGCAAGCTCGAAGTTCCTCAACAGTAAGCAGAATTCTTTGACCTTTGCTCTCGGCAAAAACGTAGAGGGCGACGTGGTTTGTCCCGATATTACAAAGATGCCCCACTTGCTCGTGGCCGGGACTACGGGTAGTGGTAAGAGTATCTGTTTAAGTGCGTTGCTCGTCAGCCTTCTTTATAAGTACGGACCCGAAGAATTAAGGCTTATCCTCGTTGACCCTAAGCAGGTTGAGTTTATTTCATACGATAAGCTTCCTCACCTTATGATTAACGAGATTATCTACGACGTAGATAAGGCTATCAAGGCGTTGAACTGGGCGATAAAAGAGATGGAACGCCGTTACACTCTGTTTAAGGACATGACCGAAAACGGTGTTGCTACGAAGAACCTTGACGAATACAACGCTCATTTAGCCGAAGGGGAAGAAAAGCTGCCTAAAATCGTTATTATTCTCGACGAGTTCGGCGATTTGATGTTGCAAGCGAAGAAAGATATAGAAAGCAGAATTATAAAGCTAGTCCAGAAAGCCCGTGCTTGCGGAATTCACCTTATTCTTGCTACGCAGCGTCCTTCAGTCGACTGCATTACCGGACTTATTAAGTCCAACTTACCTACGCGTATCGGCTTTAAGGTTAACTCTTTCGACGACGCCCGCACGATATTCGATATTGGTGGCGCGGAAAAGCTTCTCGGCAAGGGTGACTCCTATTTCCGTTCTGCGATAGACCCCGACCTTGCGCGTATTCAGTGCTGTTTCGTTGACACCCACGAGGTGCAGAAGGTTACAGACTTCGTTAAAGCCAATAACGAAACTTATTTTGACCAAAGCGTTTCCGACTTCATTAATACCGTTGAACAAGAAGAAACCACTAACTCTATGGTCAGTGGCGGCGGAGAAGGTGAGGACGGCGAAACCAAGATAGACGATACCTTCATTAAAGCACTTAAATATTGCGTAACGTCTAATCAAGCTTCTGTATCTATGATACAGCGTCGCTTCCCCGTAGGCTACATAAAGGCGTGCAAAATTATCGACTGGATGGAAAACATGAATTACGTTACCCCGTCGGAGGGTTCCAAGCCCAGAAAAGTTTTGCTGTCAAAAGACGAATTCTTCAATATTTACGGTGACGTAGATGATTGATTTTAAAACTAAGAAATTCGGAATTATTTCGCTTGGCTGTGATAAAAATCGCGTAGATATAGAAAAACTTTTGGCTATAATCAAGGCGAACGGCTGTGAAATAACCGACGACGCTTCAAACGCGCAAGTGCTGGTTATTAACACGTGCGCGTTTTTGAACGAAGCACGCAAAGAAGCTATTGAAACGGTTTTGGAATATGCGGCTTTAAAGAGCGAAAATCTTGAAAAACTCGTCGTTACGGGATGCTTGCCGCAAAAATATATTGGTGAAACCTTTGATGCGTTGACGGAGGCAGACGTTTTTCTTGGCACGGACGACTACGATAAGTTCTTTGAAGCGCTTGAAAGGTCGTATTCGGGAGAAAGGGTAAACTTCGTCGGTAGCGGTGAGCACGCTTTCAACGGTGAAAGGGTAGTTACCACGCCCGCGCACTACGCCTACCTTAAAATTGCCGACGGCTGCAACAACCGTTGCACTTATTGTTTAATACCTAAAATACGCGGTAAATACACAAGCTACCCTATGGACGAGCTTATTAAAGAGGCTGAAGGGCTTGGCGACGTAGCCGAGCTGATTTTGGTTGCGCAAGACGTAACCAGATACGGACTTGATATTTACGGTCAAAAAAAATTAGTAGAAATTTTAAAAAACCTGACAGCGCTTGTCAACATTAATAGTGTAAGATTACTGTACTGTTATCCCGATATGATAGACGACGAACTGATTTCCGAAATTAGGGATAACCCCAAAATAGTAAAATATCTCGATATTCCTTTGCAGCACAGCGAAAACGGGATATTAAATCTGATGAACCGCCCTGCCGGCAGAGAGGAATATTTATCACTTTTCAGAAAGCTGAGAAAAGAAATTCCCGATATTGCTATCCGTTCAACCTTTATTGCGGGTTTTCCTACGGAAACGGAGGAAGACGTAGCGGGTTTAGTTGATTTTTTAAAGGAAGCAAAACTGGATAATTGCGGTTTCTTTGCTTATTCGCGTGAGCCTGATACGGCGGCTTATAAGCTTAAAGGACAAATTCCTTATTCGGTAAAGAAAAAGCGCGTAAAAAGGCTTTACGAAGTACAAAAAGAAATTTCATTTAATAAGCTTCAAAGCTTCGTGGGCAAAAAGATAAAGGTTCTTTGCGACGGTATCGATTACGAAAAGAATTGCTTCGTTGGCAGGACGTACTTTCAAGCCCCCGAGATTGACGGAAAAGTTTATTTTAACGCTTATTCGGCCGCTCAGGGCGAATATACAGAAGTTGTTATTGAAAGCTCAGACGCATACGACTTGTACGGGCGTACGGAGGATTACGGTTTATGAATAACGAAACGGAAAAAGAAGTGAATAAGGAAAGCCGTGCTTACAAGTTTGCGGCGGGTAAGGGCGTGATGAACTTGCCTAACAAGCTGACGATTGCAAGAATGGTTATGATACCCGTATTCATTCTGTTCTTTTATCTGAACTTTACGGCGCATTACTTCGTGGCACTTGCCGTATTCGGCATTGCTTGTTTAACCGACCTTTTCGACGGAAAAATTGCAAGAAAGTATAACTTAGTTACAAATTTAGGCAAGTTTTTGGATCCCATAGCAGATAAAGTTTTGGTATTGTCGGCACTCGTTATTATGCTTACGCGTCCGCTTATTTTTGTTGCTAACCTCGGCGATTGGGCTCTTATAGTTGCCGGTTGCGGCGTTGCGCTTATACTTGCGCGTGAAATTATAGTCAGCGGGTTCAGAATGGTTGCGGCAAGCTCCGGTACGGTAATAGCCGCAGATATCTTCGGCAAATACAAAACCACTTGCCAAGATATTTCCATCGTCATACTGATTATCGGCGCGGGGGTAAGCGAGCTTACAGACCACCTTGCGGGCGTTATAGTAAACTATATCGGGCTTGCGTTTTTTGCACTTGCCGTGATTTTAACGGTAATTTCGGGCGTCAATTATCTTGTGAAAAACAGAGAAGTTTTAACGAAATGAGTGATTATATAAGAACCGTTGCCGCACCCGTTGAAACGGTAAACGGGGCGCTTGCAAAATTGAAAGAGGCTTGTCCTAACGTTTCGATAAGTCTGCGTGAAAATTTCGGCGACCTAGTTATTGAAATCGGCAACGACGGTATTGATAAACCGACCTATCAAAAGGCGCACCGTGAGCTTGTTGCCGCGCTTAACGACTATATTTATGCATTGGAAGATATTTCTCTTTGCGAGCGGCTGTTTCAGCTTTTAAAATTGAGGAAGGCAACCGTAAGCGTTGCCGAATCGTTTACGGGCGGCGGGATATGTAAAAGGCTGGTTGAAATTTCCGGCATAAGCGAAGTTTTTTTCGAGGGGTTGAATACTTACAGTAATAAGTCCAAAATGGAGAGGCTTGGCGTAAAGGAAGAAACGCTTAAAGCGTACGGGGCTGTTTCGGCGCAGACTGCGTATGAAATGGCTTACGGATTACTTGCAACCGGCAATTGCAATTTAGCAATATCGACTACCGGAATAGCGGGTCCTAAGTCGGACGGCACGAAAAAGCCCGTAGGGCTTATGTATATCGGCATAGGGAATGAGGAGCATATAAGCGTTTACGAGTATAATTTGAAAGGTTCAAGGCAGTCTATTACGGAAACTGCAATAAATATTGCGCTGTTTCTGGCTTTTAAAAAGTTAAAATAATCAGAGGTATATAAAAATGAATGAAGAAAAATTAAAGGCACTTAACTCAACCATAGCTATGATTGAAAAGCAGTACGGAAAGGGCTCGATTATGAAGCTCGGTGAAACGACGGTTTCTAACGACGTTGAAATTATCCCTACGGGCTGCCTTTCCCTTGATTTGGCACTTGGTGTCGGCGGCGTTCCCCGTGGCAGAATTATGGAAATTTACGGTCCCGAATCTTCGGGTAAAACTACCGTGGCTTTACATATAATTGCGGAAACGCAGAAGCTTGGCGGCGTTGCGGCGTTCATCGATGCAGAACACGCACTTGACGCACAGTACGCGCACGCTTTAGGCGTTGATACAAACGAGCTTTATCTCTCCCAGCCCGACACGGGTGAGCAAGCGCTTGACATCTGTGAGTCGCTCGTCCGTTCAAGTGCGGTTGATATTATCGTAATCGACTCCGTTGCGGCTTTAACACCCAAAGCGGAAATTGAGGGGGATATGGGTGATACGCACGTAGGACTTCTTGCCCGCCTTATGTCGCAAGCGTTGAGAAAGCTTACGGCTATAACCAACCGCTCGAAAACTTGCGTAATCTTCATTAACCAATTGCGTGAAAAGGTTGGCGTTATGTTCGGCAACCCCGAAACTACTCCCGGCGGTAAGGCGCTTAAATACTTTGCTTCACTCCGTTTGGATATAAGAAAGGCGGACGCATTGAAGGGTGACGGCGCCATTATCGGTAACAGAACGAAGTGTAAGGTCGTTAAAAACAAGGTTGCGCCCCCGTTTAAGGTTGCGGAATTCGATATTATCTATGGTGAAGGCATTTCACAGGAAGGCTGTCTTATCGACCTTGGACTTGAATACGGCATCTTTACCAAGAGCGGTAGCTGGTTCAACTATAACGACGAAAAGATTGCACAAGGCCGTGAAAAGCTCCGTGAGCACTTGAAGCAGACCCCCGAATTGAAAGCCGAGATAGAGGCAAAAATAAGAGAGGCGTACAAAGCCGCTCAAAGCAAATAAGAAGGTTTAAATGCAATACGGATTTATAAAGGTTTGCGCTGCTACACCTGAAATAAGGGTGGCGGACGTAAGTTTCAATACTCAAAAAATAATAGATGCAATAAAGGAAAGTGCAAAGAACGGAAGTCAGCTTACCGTTTTCCCCGAACTTTCCGTTTGCGGTTACACGTGCGGTGACTTATTTGGGCAGCCCGCACTTATAAAAGCGTGCGAAATCGCTTTAAGCAAAATTGCTGAGGCAACGAAGGAAATAAAAACTCTCGTATTCGTCGGTGCGCCTATAAGGCATGACGGCAAACTTTTCAACTGCGCAATAGCTATTCACGGCGGTAAAATTTTAGCTGTTATTCCGAAAACTTTTTTACCCAACTACGGTGAGTTTTACGAAAGAAGGTATTTTTCTTCCTCAACGGAAGTTATAATGGATTATATCAGCCTTACCGGTGCGCAATTCGTGCCCTTCACGACGAAGATTTTGTTTATGGCAAGCAATTGTCCCGGGTTTACCGTTGCTGCGGAAGTTTGCGAAGATTTGTGGACGGTTCAATCGCCTTCGTTAAAACACACGCAAAGAGGGGCAAACGTTATCGTGAACCTTTCTTGCAGCAATGAAATAGCGGGTAAAGCCGAACGCAGAAGAACGCTTATTAAAGCCCAGTCGGACAAGCTCGTTTGCGGATACGTTTACTGCAATGCGGGCGATGGCGAAAGCTCAACCGATATGACGTTTGGGGGGCACAACATAATTGCCGAAAACGGCAAAATTCTTAACGAAAGCAAGCTGTTTAAAAACGGGCTGTTGTATTCCGAAATAGACGTTGAAATGCTTGAAAATGAGAGATGCAAAACGGCGGGGGTATATTACACCGACCTGAAAGAGGAAAGAAAAGAGCAGCGTGGTGACGACGGATATTATAGGTCGGTCTTTGAAACGATTGAAAGTGAAGAAGACTTAACCAGAAAAATTTCCCAAACACCTTTTATCCCGAAAAGCGGCTTATCGGAAAGATGCGAGCTTGTGCTAACCATTCAGCAAAAAGGGCTTGAAAAAAGGCTTAAACACACCCATGCTAAGACCGTTTTATTAGGCGTTTCGGGTGGACTTGACTCTGCGCTTGCACTGCTTGTGGCTTGTCGGGCGTTTAACGCATTGGATAAAGATTTAAGCGATATCGTTGCCGTAACTATGCCTTGCTTCGGAACGACGAAGAAAACTAAGAGCAATTCTATAAAATTGATAGAGTCGTTGGGTGCAACGGCAAAATCTTTACCTATATCAGCCAGCGTTTTAAAGCACTTTAAGGATATAGGGCACGACCCCGAGGATACGAACGTAACCTACGAGAACGCTCAATCCCGTATGCGCACCATGGTCTTGATGAATATGGCGAACGATATGGGCGGACTCGTTCTCGGTACTTGTGATTTAAGCGAAACTGCGCTTGGCTGGTCAACCTACAACGGCGACCATATGTCAATGTACGGCGTCAACGCTTCAGTTCCCAAAACGCTTGTAAAGCATCTTATTGCGTACGAGGCGGATAGAATTGGTGGTGACGTAAAGAGAATTCTCACGAGCATTTTAAATACTGAAATAAGCCCCGAGCTTCTTCCCCCCGACGAAAACGGTAAAATAGCCCAAAAAACCGAAGACATCGTTGGGCCATATATTCTGCACGATTTCTTTATCTATTACGCTCTGCGTTATTCTTTCCCGCCCGATAAAATTATGTTTTTGGCGGAGAAGGCTTTTGCCGGCGTTTATACCAAAAAGGCGATAAAAAAGTGGCTTAAACTCTTCTATGAAAGATTCTTCAAAAATCAATTTAAACGCTCATGTATGCCCGACGGAGTGAAGGTGGGCTCAGTGTCGCTTTCTCCCCGCGGAGACTGGCGTATGCCCTCTGACGCCGTTGCAAGCGTTTGGCTTGATTATTTCAAATAATACAATACCCCGCTCGGCTTTGCCGTGCGGGGCTTTTTTCAATATTGTACAAACAATTTATTCTATTAAATTGACTTTTAAAGAGTGCGGGTGTACAATATAATAAGATATAAATTACTTCGTTGGAAGTAACGTATATATTTAAAACTTTATCAGGAGGCTTAAATGAACTTATTGGCATTAAGCAGCCTGTTTCTTGCAAACGAGGTGAACGTGCCCGCAATCGTTTTAGGCGTATTGCTCGGCGTCGTTGTTTGCCTTGCCGTGGTGGCGTTTTTTCTTGGAGGAAAGTTCAAAGAAAAAAGTATTGAAAAAGAGTTAGGCACAGCTAGGGCTAGGTCTGACAAATTTATTGAAGACGCAAAACGCGAGTGCGAAAACATTAAAATCGAGGCACAGAAACAGAAGCTGCAAAAGCAAGAAGAATTACAAGAAGAATTTGAAAACTGGAGTAGGGAAAAGAAAAAAGACCTACAAAAGCAAGAACAGCGTTTAGTTCAGAAGGAAGACATTCTGGACAAGAAAGAAGAAGCACTTTTGAAGCAGAACAGTGAATTGGATCAGCAGAAGAAGGCGCTTGCAGCAAAAGAAGTAGAAGTTAACAAGACGCAAGAAAAGGTAAAGCATCAGCACGAGCTTATGGTACAGGAACTTGAAAAAGTTGCTCAGCTTACCAAGGACGAGGCGAAGAAGCTTCTTTCCGAAGAAATTCTGGACGAAACCAGACACGACGTAGCATTACAAGTAAGAAATATCGAAGCAACCGCAAAGGAAGAAGCGGTTACCGAGGCGAAGAGAATTATTTCGCTTGCCGTACAGCGCTGTGCAGCAGACCACGCTTCGGAAATTACGGTTTCCGTCGTTCCTCTGCCCAGCGACGATATGAAGGCAAGACTTATCGGTAGAGAGGGTAGAAATATCCGCGCTATCGAGAACGCAACGGGTATTGAGCTTATTATCGACGATACTCCCGAAGTAGTTATCCTTTCGGGCTTTGACCCCGTAAGGCGTGAAATTGCAAGAATTACTCTTGAAAAGCTTATCTCCGACGGAAGAATTCATCCCGCAAGGATAGAAGAAACCGTTGAAAAGGTAAGAAAAGAAATGGACCAAGAAATCAAGCAAGCGGGCGAAAGCGCGATGTTTGACGTTGGTATCTTCGGAATTCACCCCGAACTTATCAAGCTCTTGGGCAGACTTAAATACAGAACGAGTTATGGTCAGAACGTATACAAGCACTCAATAGAAGTTGCACAGCTTGCGGGACTTATGGCTCAGGAATTAGGGCTTGACGTTAACCTTGCTAAGCGTGCGGGACTTCTCCACGACATAGGTAAAGCAGTTGACCACGAGCAAGAGGGAACGCACATTCAGCTTGGTGCCGACCTTGCTAAGAAGTATAGGGAAAGCAACAACGTAATTAACGCTATTGCAGCCCATCACGGCGACGTAGAACCTAAAACCATCGAGGCAGTGCTCGTTGCCGCTGCCGATGCTATTTCGGGCGCAAGGCCCGGTGCAAGAAGGGAAACGGGTACCAACTACGTTAAAAGGCTTGAAAAGCTTGAAGCTATTGCGGGCGACTTCCGCGGTGTGGACAAGTGTTACGCCATTCAAGCGGGCAGAGAGGTGCGCGTAATAGTTAAACCAGACCAGGTTGACGATGCTCAAACCTTATTCCTTGCAAAGGATATTGCAAAGAAAATCGAAGCAGAGCTTGAATATCCCGGACAAATTAAAGTTAACGTAATAAGAGAATTCAGAGCTTCTGAATTTGCAAAATAAATTTAAAAGCCGCCGATTTTAAGTCGGCGGCTTAACTTTCGGAGAAACCTATGAAGAACGGCGCGTTCAGTTATAAATCACCGAACTTCAACAAGCTTGAAGATTACGGGTTTATAAAAAACGGAGAAATATATTCTTACGCAACGAATATTTTGAACGACCAGTTTGAAATGCGCGTTAACGTGTCAGCCACAAACAGAGAAGTTAAAACCGAAGTTATAGATTTAGTCACGGGAGAGCCATATACGTTACACTTGGTTGCTGAAGCGTGTGGCTCCTTCGTTGGGGCAATACGTGCGGAATATGAGCGCGTTTTGACGGATATATCGGAAAATTGCTTTGAAAAAGACGTTTTTAAAAGTAATTGTGCGCATGAAATAATCGAATTCGTTCGCGAAAAATACGGCGATGAATTACAATTTTTATGGCGTAAGTTGCCCACCGCTGCAGTTTGGAGAAGGAAAGATAACAATAAGTGGTACGGCATTATAATGGTTATTTCGAAACGGAAATTAGGGTTAAAGTCAGATGAAATGACTGAAGTTTTAGATTTGCGCATTGACCCGAAAGTTTTGCCTTCAATCGTTGACGGTATAAGGTATTTCCCCGGATATCATATGAATAAAAAAAGTTGGTTTACAATGTGTTTGGACGGGTCGGTATCAGCTAAAGAAATATGCGAATGGATAGTAAAAAGCTATAATTTGGCGGCAAAAGGTTAAAAAAGCGTGGCAAATTGCCACGCTTTTTTATTAAAATCATTTACTGAATACGTAGAAGATGGTTGCAAAGATGGGGATATTTAAAACTACGAGGCAAGGAATAATTATCTTTGCCGCAATATCGCCCGCACTTGCAAAGCTGACGTTTAGAAGTATCGAGGTTACGAATACGATTAAAATTAATAAAACCGTAATAACTACCGATGCGGTGAGGTAGGAGTGAGAAGTAGGTTTTCTCGTGCACTTTCCAAAGTCAGTGGTGGTAAGAATTCCGAATATCGCGAGCTGTGCAACAGCAATAGCAAGTATAACGAAGGGATAGCCTATTGAAATGCCGTTTATGCCCAAAGAATCTTTGAATGCAAGGCTTAAAGCAAACTCGAACAAAAGAATTACGCCGATAATTAAAGAACACTTGAAAAGGGTCTTGCCGCGGTTATATTTCTTTCTTCTTGAACCGGATACGGTATATTCGGAAGAACTTACCGTCAAACCATCCTTGTTTGCTTTTATGCTTGCGTCCTCGTAATTTACTTGAACGGGTACTTGCTGAATGGGGTTGGAGGGCTGTTCGGGGCGGTTCTGCTGTTTTACCGTCTTTACGAACAGATTATTTATAAGGTTCTTATAGTCGCGCTCGGTTTCGGGCTTATTGTTATAGATAAGCTTTTCCGTGTCTATGTATTCCGAATCGGGAACGGTAGGGGTTTCTTTCTGCTCGTTTACTGGTTCGGAAATAAGCCGCAGATAATTTTCGTGAATTCTGCGCGCATCAGATGTTTTGTCTGTAACTGCAATTTCGCTTGACTGAGCTTGAACGGGCACTTGCTGTATCTGCGTTTGTACGACTTCTTGTGCGGGCTGTACGGGCTGTTGAACAGACTGCATCTGCTGCATAACTTCTTGCATTATCTGCTGAACGACTTCTTGTACTTGCACTTGCTGTGCCACAGTTTGCTGTTCAGCACTCTGCGCAGGTTCAACTTGCTCTTGCACGGGCTGCGCGACGGGTTGCTCGACAACTACGATTTGCTCGTCCTTTTTATCGGTTTCGTCGTCGTATTTAACTTCGCGCACTTCTTTAACTTCTTCTTCGTCGTCCTTAGAAGTAGGAACGCGGGAAGTAGAGGTTTTTAAAATTTTAAAATCAACGGCGGTGGGGGCGGGCTGAGAAAAGTCAAAATTTCTTTCTGAAATAAGACTGTCAATGACCGTTCTTGAATATTCCCATTCGGCTTGATTTCTTTCGGTTATTTCTCTGCCGCTGTCAGTAAGCGTATAATACTTTCTTCTGCCGCCGTTTGAAACCTCGTCAGTTTTCCAGTATGCGTTTATGTAGCCTTGGCTTTCAAGACGCTTTAACGCGCTGTAAAGGGTGGGTTGTTTTAAAGTATATTGACCGTGACTTTTGGATTCGATTTCTTCGATAATCTCGTAGCCGTATTTGTCGCGCTCGTAAAGGGTGCGAAGAATTATCGTATTTATATGCCCGCGGATAAGGTCTGCGCTTATTCCGCTTTTATTTTCTTCTTCCTCGACCTCGTTATTTTTCAATTCTTCGTCCAAGGTTTTTGTCCTCCGTTAATTAAAGTTAATATTAACTTTAATTATTTTACCATAAATTGGCGTGCAAGTCAATACTTTGAGTAAGTTAAATAGTACTATGTCACACATAATC
>CAMWQS010000042.1 GCA_947176485.1 uncultured Clostridia bacterium
AGGCGCAAAATTGCACTTTAATTCGTATTAACCAATTAATCTAAATTGCCTTTTTTGTACTTTTATTCTTTCTCTTCTATGCAGTTTTCAACCTTCGCTTGCCCCTAAAAAGGGCAGTTTTTCAAAAGAAAAACATCGCTGTCTAAACCGACAGCTTTTATATCTTACCAAAGTAAAGTAAATATGTCAACCGTTTTTTTATTAAATAAATAATTTTTTTTAACAAAAAATGGGAGCAAAACCGCTCCCATTATTATATGATTTATTATCTAATATTGTATATAACTTCTTTTAAAAACCGCACCGTTTTTACCACGCGTTTTCCACTGCCTCGGGATCGTGAATGAACGTGAGCGTAACGCCCTCTCTGACTAACACTTCGGGCGGTTCTTCGCTGCTGTAATAAACCGTTACGTCAAACGTCATTTCATTTCGCTTGCTGCCGTACATATCCTCAACGATAATACGCGTTACTTCTTCTCCCGCATAAAAATTATGCCGTCCGTAGGAAATGAGCGTTTTCAGCCCCGGGGTATTTCTCGGGTTAGAAGCCTCTAAATAATGCGCGGTGTAAGTAATATCGCGCTTTTCTTCTTTCGGGTCAAGAGTAATTTCGGCGTCTTTCACAAGCTCGCCACCCTCTTCTATTTCCCAGCCGAGGAACAAATAGTTCTCAAAATATTCGGGCTCCAAATAAATAAGCAGTTCCGCGTCGTCTTCGGTATATCTTGTATAATGGAAATAGCTTTGGTCACCCTTTACCTGCACCTTGGGCTGATCGGAAACGTAGTTGATTTCGTAAAAGCGTTGCCACTTTGCATACAAATGCACCGTCGTCGTAGAATCGTCCGTCATCGAGGCGGTCGTGGTGTATTCGTCAAATTCGGGGTCGCGGTACCAACCCAAAAAGTTGTGCTTTTCCTTGGTCGGATTTTTCAGCGTTTGTTTGCCCGTGAGCGAAGTGGGGTTGTCGGCGTGGTTCGTGCCGCCGTCGAGGTGATACACGACCTCGAAGTTGATTATTTCGTATTTGGCATAAAGATTGTAAACCGTTCCGCCGAAGCCCGAACCAACAACCTTAAAGTGCGTGCCCACGAGGTCGCCTGTGCCGCCTTGTTCCATCGTCCAGCCCAAAAAGCGGTAGCCCGCTTTCATGGGCGGCGTGTAAAGCTCTGGAAGCTCATACTCCTTGCCAATCTGCACGGAATACTTTTCTTGCACGTAATGCTCGATTGCCACGCCGTATTCATAATGGTAATTTACGGTTGCCGTTCCGTACGAAACGCCCTGCTGTCCCCCCTGCGAACCACCTTGCTCTCCGCCGCCGAACACACAGCCTCCTGCCAACGACAACGCGCAAAACAAAGTGCACACTAAAATTAACAGCGGCATTAAAATTCTCTTCTTCATAGTTAATTCTCCTTGCAAGAAGCTTCTTTTAAAAATTGCACTGATTTTTTAAGTTCTTCCACTTCTTGGAAGTTCGCAGTTTCTATAAGCACCGCGCCGTCAAAGCCCGCTTCTTTTAGCTGTGAAAAAATCTTTTTATCCGCTTTTGATACGCTAACGGCGGCGATTGTTCCATGCATATCCTGCAAATATGCGTGTATCCGCTTCAAAACCAATCCACCCGAAAGCTGCGGGCAGCCGACGTGTTCAATACACAGGTTTACACCGTAGCGGGCGCAAAAGTCTGCAATCTCCCTTAGGCGTTCGGCGGAATCGTCGGTTTTTGCTAAACATTGGAAAACGTAGTTTTTCGCGCCGAAAAGCTGCGCGGAACGCAAAACCTGGTCAAGCCAATAGAAGCCGTCGCCGCGCACTCTGCGCGAGGACGAAAAGAGCTGAGGTTCGAAGTTCTGCGAATTTACGCGGATAAAGTTTACCTCCACCCCCGCAGTGCGCTCTAAATACTTTTTTGCAAACTCGGGGCGGTACTCGTAAAAGGTTTTTAAATAAACTTCCGCAGTTTCCGCGCCCACTTCCTTTAAAAGGCTAAGCGCGTCCTCGGTTTCTAACCTTGTAAGACTTGCCGTTGAAATACCGATTTTCATAACTTTATTATATCACACGCACCGCCGAAAAGCAATAGCCGCCGCAGATAAAACTGCGGCGGCTATTTTAATTTGCAGTTGATATGTATTTGGAGAGGGAATAAGTTATGTCCTTATCCGCAATTGCCGATATGGGAGCAAGCGGGAAAAACTCGTCGGGGTTGCCCGCATTGAAGGGTTGTTCGGAAAAGCCTTGCGAGGCGGGCCCGGCGTTGTCGCCGCCGAATAAGCCGCCGCCGGCTAAGCCTTGGACGGCGGTGAGCATACCCGAAATTTCTTCCGCGCTTTTTAACGCTTCTTTTATTTCTTCGCCGCCGAAGGTTTCCAAAACGGGCTTTACTTCTTCCATCATATTTTTATTGCCGCTTTTTCCGCCGTATAAAAGTAGTGCAAGAATAATTAAAAGTTGCATAAAATAAACCCTTTGCATATTTTGATAATAACATTATATGCGGAGTTTTTATGAAAGATTTTAAAAGTTACAGCGAAAACCAACCCCAAGATAACGGAAATAACCAAAACCCAAACGCGAGCGGCTCCCCCACTTACAACAACACGGTTGAGCTTGCCAAGGTTTTGACGAAGGCTATGGCGGGCAAAAACGAGGGGCAGATTTTACATACGATAATTTCCGAGGCGGAGCGCGGCAAGCGCGAAGGCACGCTGACCAACGCCGACCTTGACAATTTTTATAACGCGCTTGCGCCGTTCGTGGACGGGTTTAAGCGCAGAAAGCTGAAAGAGGTTATAACACGCCTTAAAAATATCTGACCTTAACGGCACCGCAGGCTTAAAGCAGCGGCGCCGTTGATATGACTAAACGGATATTTTTAATTGCAAAGCTCTTTGATTTTTTGCACGAAAAATTCGCATTCTTGCATAGAATTGAACGAAGAAACCGAAACGCGGACGAGCCCGTCGCTTTGGAGCGCCTTGTGCATAAGGGGCGCGCAGTGAAGTCCGCCGCGCACGCAGATACCGTACTTTTCGGAAAGCACCGAGGCGACCTCCTCCGACTGCATAAAGCCGAGGGCGAACGAAACTATTCCGCACGGGTTGGGTTTGGAGTAGAGCTTTACTCCCTTTATTTTAGACAGAGTCCCGCACAGGTACGCGGTGAAATTTTCAACCTTTTCACGGCTTTGCTGCAGGTTCTGCATTAGGTACAGCGTGCCCTCGCCAAGGGAAATTATTGCGGGGTAGGAAAGTGTTCCGCTTTCCAACGCGTCGGGGTAAAAGTCGGGCATATTGAGGTTGTAGCTTTCACTGCCCGTGCCACCGAAAAGGACGGGCGCGGGATTGATTCTTTCGGAAAAGAGGAGCGCGCCGCTGCCCTGTATGCCGAGCATACCTTTATGACCCGCGACGGCGAGCGCGTCTATGCCCGCCTCCTTCATATTGATTTCAAAGTGGCCGCAAGCCTGCGCGCCGTCGCAAATTAAAAGACAGCCTTCGGGGATGGCGGATTTTATTTTTTTGATATCGGGCATAGTGCCAGTTACGTTGGAAGCAAGCGTTACCACGACCGCACGGGTTTTGGGCGTAACCGAGTTTATGAGGGCGTCGCAGTCCACCTCCCCTTCGCAGGTTAAGGGCGCGTAGGAAACGGTAACACCCTTGCCCTTTAAGTATTCCAATGGGCGCAAAACGGAGTTGTGCTCCGCGACGGTAGTTATTACCTCGTCCCCCGCCTTGAAGGTGCCGAGGATAGCGATATTCAACGCTTCGGTACAGTTCTTGGTGAAGATAACGCGGTCGTACCCGTACGCGCCGAAAAAAGTGCAAAGTAGTTTGCGGGTTGCGTAAACCCTTTCGAGACAGGCAAGCGAAAGCTTGTGTCCGCTTCTTCCGGGGTTGGCACTGTGTTTTAAAGCGGCGGTGGTTGCGGAAACTACTCCGTCGGGCTTGAAGCCGCCCGTTGCGGCATTATCGAAATAAATCAATTTTTATATCTCCGACATATTATGATAGTACAATATTATATACGAAGGTAAAAAAATATATGACTGAGGTACTTGCCGTGTTCCGCTCGCGCTCGCAAGCAATCGACTGCAATACGCGGCTTGGAAGGTACGGTATTAAATCTTCGATTATTAATACGCCCAAGGAGGCAAACATAGGGTGCGGGCTTTCGGTTAAGTTTACGGAAAATTTTCTGCCCCGCGCCAAGACCGTTATTAAGGGCGGGAACTATTCTGCGTTTTACGGATACTACGTAATGAAATCAGTTTACGGCAGAAGCTTCTTCGGGAAAATTTAGTATAATAGAAAAAAGCGGGGCTTTTTTAAGCCCCGCTTTTTGAGTCGTATTAATTTGCTTCTACTAATTCAACGGAGATTTCAAGATTTTCTGCCGCTTGAATATCCTGCTTGTTATCTTCGGGATATACGCCGAATACGATGGTTATCGACGGTCCCGTTCCCTCGGTAATGTTAAGCTCAATCTCGTTATCGCCCTTTTGCAAGGTGTAAGTTGTAGTGCCTATTTGTATTCTGCCTTCTTTGGGAACGTTGTTGATATGAAGCTTAACGTCGTATTTAGCACCTGATGCTTTACCGGGGACTTTGTAGAACAACTGAGTATCCGTCCAGTTGCCTGCGTTATTGCTGAACGATATGGTTGCCTTGCCGCCGGGTACCGCACCGGTACCGCTGAATTTAACCCAGCTTGAAATATAATACGTCCAAGTACCTGCCGCCTGCACTGCACCGTCGCCACTGGTAGGCACCATATTATAAGTGAAATTCTCACTCGTGCCGGTTATGGCTGCGCCGCCGGTAGCAGTGATTTCACCCGTGCTGATATAGTGCGCGTTTGACGCGTATACTATAAGCTTGGCGGTGAACTCTCCCGCGGGTAACGTGGCGGGGTCAATTTTGCCGGGGGTAACGGGTACGCCTATATAAAGCTGGTTGTCTTTGTACAGGTTGAGTACGTAGCTGCCTACGAGGTCAGGGTTGTCGGAGTTAGGGTCAACGAGGCCTGCGGGGTTAGTATTCGTAACCGTAAGCGTGTTGTCCGCAATACTGAAGGTGGGGTTTTCAATCTGAATTTTTTCGTCCTTTTCCCATACGATGTTGGAGAGGGTCATTTTGATTTCCTGATTCTCTTCTTCATCGTTGATAAAGTCGCTGCCCCTGCCGTCTACGCCCCAATACAGCGTGAACGCCGTATCTGCGTAGTCGAAATAAGCGGTGTAGTTGTGTTTACCCGTTTTAAGTTGAAGCACGTAACCGCATACGGTAACTTTGCCCGCAAAGGTGGACTCCAAATCAAAGGTAACTTTGTAGTGCTTACCCTTCTCTAAAGCATCGCCTTTCTTATCGGTATCCACTTCTTCATTTGCGGTGTAAAGCATGTGAATGTTGTACCAGTTTGCGCCCGGTTTAAGGTTTACCGCAGTAAGACTGACGACGCCCTCTACGTAAGCCGCCTCGGTTACGTTGCTGAACTCGTTCCAATAGAGCCAGGTACCGGGGTGCTCGCCCGAGATTGCCTTGGTTGAATAACTGTTTTCAATATCGTAAGCGGTATCAACGCCGTCGCCGACCTTTACCTTAACGCTGGATAATACGTCAGCGTGCTCGGCACATTTTGCGCTGATGGTTGCAGTGCCGCCTAAGGTTTCAGCCTTTACCAAACCGTCTTGGACGGTAGCAACGAGGGGCTTGTCGCTTACCCACTCGATTGCGTGCCCCCTCGAAGAGGTTGCCGCAAGCTGAAGGGTATCGCCTTTTTGTGCCAAATCCAAGGTGGCGTCGGCTTTAACTTCCGTACCGTCCTTGGTGATGGTTATAACTTCTTTTTCGATAACGGTAACGGTGCAGGTTGCGGTTTCGCCGCCCATGGACGCGGTTACGGTTGCAGTGCCGACCGCAAGCGCGGTAACCATACCTACCCTTTTACCGGCGTTGGTACCCTCTACCTTTACGACGGATGCGTCGGAAGAAGTCCATACGACGTCTTCGGATACCGACGAGGTTACGAGTATGGGGGAAGGCGCTGAGCCGACGTCAAGCGTAAGCGTCGTCATATTGAGCGTAAGCTTGGCTTCGTCCGTTTTACAAGCCGTAAACGAGAAAACCATAACGAACGCGAGCAACGCGCAGACGGTCGCAAATAATCTTCCCAGTTTAGATTTTTTCATCATTGTTATTTTCCTCCTCACTGATATCAGTGCTTGCTTTTTCTTTAAGAATTTTATCACGGCATAAAGGTAATACCGTAAATACTACGCAAGCGATAAGGCCGAGCGCCAAAAGGATATTGGCAATTGCCCACATAGCGTCGAGAAGTGCCGAATGAGGTGCGGGGCTGACCTTAGGTCCGGATGAAGTCTGGTTGGTATCGATATAGGTGTAAAGGATACCCTTTACCGACTGACGGGCTGCGTACGCAACGTACTTGTCGTCAAGGTTAATATTTGCCGAACCGCCCGAGGTGCCGCTGAGCCACAGGTTGTTGCCCGCAAGCACGCCCGCCTCGTAGTCTTCCATATAGCCGTTGCCCATAAACCAGTCGGTTATGACGCTGCCCTTGAAGCCCCATTCGTTTCTAAGAACGCCCGTAAGCATTGCGTAGTTGTAGCCCGCGCAAACGCCGCCTACGTTGTTGAACGCGCTCATCATTGCGTTAGCCTTGCCTTCTTTGACTGCGATTTCGAAGGGACGGAGATAAGTTTCCCTTAAAGTCTGCTCGGTGAGCCAGGTGTTAAGACCCTTGGGGTTGATGCCCGCTTCACTTACCGCAAAGTGTTTAAGGTAGCAATACATATTGTTATTGTAAGCCGCTTCAATGGTGTTAGCCGCAAGCTTGCCCGAAAGCACCGCGTCCTCACTGTAATATTCGTAGTTACGCGAATTGAATACCGAACGGTGAAGGTTTACGCCGGGGCCGTACCAGCCTTGGAAGCCTACGGACTGTGCGATTTTGGCTTGCGCTTCGCCTATTGAATAAGCAACCTCCTTGCTGAAGCTGCAACCCGTAAGCGATTCACTGCAGAACAGGGTGTATTGGTCGCTCTTTGCTTCGAGTGCGTCGTCAACGCTGTTGTTGAAGCCGCCGGGGCCGTCCTTATCCTTGCAGAAGGTTTTGCCCACGCTGTACAGCGCAACCGTCTGGAAGCCTGCGTTGCCGATTAATTCCTTGGTTTCGGATTGGGTTACCTGATTTAAGAGGGAATCCCAGAGAGGGGAATCGTAATCTTCCATAAGGAATTCGAGAATAAAGCTGTTGAATGCAAGCGTTACGGAAGTATCGTTGCCCTGCAACGCTTTGAGGGAAACGCGGTCGACGTTTTCGCCGTTTTTAGCGCCTACCAAATACATATTTGCGTTTTGTCCGTACTGGACGCCCGCGTTGAGATTGGTGTAATCGTTCTTCTCGATGGCTGCTTTGCTTGCCGCCTTTATCTCGTCGTTGTTGGGAGTACTGCCGCTGCGTTCAGCCGCTTGCATGGGGAAGTTTGCAAAGCTTACCTCCACCTCTTTGCCGTCTATTACGCCGGTGCCTTTGGCACGCGAAAGGTAAGAAATATTACTGTTGCCGTCTATGGGGCAATTTGCGTAAGCCGTGTTGCCCGTGAACAGATTGCTTACTTCGGCGTTCGTAACGGGGTCTTTTGTGAAATCAATAGCCTTCGTGAGGGTTATTTCTTTATAGTCGCCGGTGTCGCCTTCAACGGGGGTTGCGTGCATATACTCGTGAGAGTTCTTCATAACGCTGACGCTGTACTTACCCTGGTCAAGCTTGTAGCCGCCTTTGCCGCTGTAATCATAGGAAGCTAAATCGTAAGCGGTGAAAGTAAGCTCTACCGTGCAAGAATTGGGTTTATCGGTGGCGTTTGCCTCGTTAGCGGGATACAATAAAGGCGTCTTGGCAAAATCTAAAAGCACGCGCTCTGCCTTTTCAACGCCGCCGTTTTCATAGGGCGCGTGGCCGTAAAGCTGAACGACGTCCTTGCCCGCAACCGAACCGGTGTTGGTTACTTTGACGGGAACGGTGTATTCACCTTTTTCGGTGAGAGTCTGAACCTTAGAGAAGTCGGGCTCCCATTCGAAGGTGGTATATGAAAGTCCGTAGCCGAACGGGAACTGGACTACCTTGTCGTAGGAAGTGCCGTGCGCTGTGAAATAGCCCGACGCATCGGCGGTTTCATACCACTTGTAACCGAAGTAAATGCCTTCTTGGTAAACTAAGTCGTTGCCGGTTTTTACGGCGTTTGCATAGGTGGGATTGTGTTCCTTATTATCGTAGGGAAGCGTATCGCTCATTCTGCCCGAGGGGGTTACGGTGCCGTTGATTATCTCGGGAATTGCAATTGCGCCCGACTGACCGGGGATACCCGCAAAAATGCAAGCCTTGATACAAGGGTATTCTTCGAGGAAGCCGAGCTCTATATTGTTGCAGACGTTGACGACTACCGTTACGTCGAACTTATAATCGTCAAGGGCTTTGAACATTGCCTTCTCTTCTGCGGTGAGCTCGAGGAAAGCACCGTCAGCGTAGCCGCCGACCGATTTCAGCTCTTGGCTGGACATGTTTTCCGAGTTTTCATTGCCCCAACGGCTTAAAACCGCGACTGCCGTTTGCGAATAACGCTTTGCCTGAGTCATTCTTGCCTCGGTGTAGAAGTCTGCACCGGGGTTTTTAAGGCTTTCCGCAGGGTAAGCGCCGGTGGTGCCGCCTTTACGGTAATCGGCGTCGAAGCTACTGAACTCGGTATACGCGTTCGTAAGCTCGGTATTGTATTCGATACCCGCCTCCTTAAAGGCGTCGGTTAAATCGACTTTGATACGGTCGTTGCCGTTTCTGTCCTTATCCAAAATGGTTGCGCCGCCGCTGCCGCCGCCCGTCAAAAGGAAGCCGCCGTCGGTTGAACCCCAACCGAAGAGGTTGACTTTGGAAAGGCCCTTCAAAGGAAGATAGCCGTTGCCGTCTTTATCTTCTTCGTTGTACAGAAGAACCATACTTTCTTCTGCGGTGGAGCGGACGACCTTATCCGCCTCTTCAAGTACGCCTAACGAGCCCGAAGCGTCTACACCGTCGCCCGCAAGCACCCTGTGAAGAATGGGCGCGAACATACTTATGACGACGTTAACGACGACGAGTAATGCGGCACAAACCACCGCCACGATGGGTAAGGCGATGAGCTTTGCCTTGCTTTTTTTGAAAATTCGGTCGATATGTTTATTGGACATATTACTTCCTCTCTTATTGTCTTTTTAAAAAATAAAAGTAAACGGGGCGGCGGATTGTCGCCGCCCCGTTTATGGTTTTAGTATCGTTGGGTTAAATATCCGTTATGCTGCTGTCTTGGGAGTAATCGTGTATTCTACAACGAACTCGATGCCGTCGTCACCGCCGTCAATCATTGAGCCGCCGTCAGCACCGAACATTATGCTGATAAGAGTGTTTGAACCCGTAGCGGTGATATCGTAAGATGACGTATATACGTACTTTCCGTCTTGTTCTACGGGGCTAACAGCCGTCTGAGGAGCCAAAGCTACTTTTACAGTCGCACCGTCGGTATCCTTCGTCGTGGAAATCGTCAAGGTAACGGTGTAATCACCGGGGGTAATTGCCGAATCCTTATAGAACAACTGCGCATCCCAAGGGTTACCGCCTTTATTTTTCCAAGCATAGTAAATAGTGCCGGCACTCGTGTTGCTATCTTTTGCCATCTGGTATCTGGTAGTATTACACTGACTGTAATAAGCCCAACCCGTCGTGAAAGATGCATCTTGTTCACCGTGCCAATCAAGTTTTACAAATTCGTTGTCAACGTGGATAGTTGCAGTCGACGTAGACCAACCGGAGTCAACTATTTTATCGGAATTGCTGTACGCCTGAAGCCTTACGGTGTAATCTCCCGAATTTACGTCAGAGAGGTTAACCTCTTCACCGTTTTCAACCGGTACCATCGTAACGACTTGATTATCCGAGTTTAAGAAAACGAGCCTATAAGCTTTATCTTTAGCTGCGATATCGGCGTTTGCTTCGTTATCGGTGATAGTAATAACGTTAGTTTCGTCGTTATAGCTGAACTCGGGAGCTTTAAGCTCTTTTTCTACGTTGGTTTCGAATACTAAGTCCTTAATCAAGAATTCAACGTCAGTGCCCGCGAAGCTGCTTTTGCCGTCAACACCGAACGCGACTGCAAGCGTTATACCGTTATAATGTTCTACGGTTATCGCGTTGGGTCCGACTTCCAACGTCTTCTGAACGCCGTTTATAGTAACGTCGCCGGCATGGGAAGCAACTACGTTAAGAGTTACTTTGTGGTCTTTACCGATTAAGCCCAGACCCTCGTTCCTATAGAAAAGCTGTACGTTCCACCATTCGTCACCTTGTACCCAATTCCAGGTATATTTAATTTTTGCTCCGGAATCGCCGTAGCTTTCGTGAGTAGAAATGGTTTTCTCACTCGTGCCGCCGTTAAAGTAACGCCAGCCGCTTGAGAAAGCGTCTACACCTTCTGCGTACGTAATATCGGTTGCCGCCAAAACCTTGACGGAAACGGTTGCTTTTATATCGTTGCTGACTTTTGCGGTGATAGTCGTTTCGCCTGCCGCAACTGCGGTAACTACGCCGTCTGCTACCGTTGCGATAGCTGCATCACCCGTTTCCCAAGTGATTGCACTGCCCTTGGAAGCTACTGCGGAGAAGGTGAGCTTGTCGCCCGCACCGTATAAATTGTAAGCGTCGGTGCCAACTTCGGTTTCGCCGAGCTTGATTGAAACGGTTTCGGTAGTTTCATCGCCGCCCTGCTGCTCTGCGGGTTGAACGGTAACCGAGCAGGTTGCTTCGTTGTCGCCGTCCTTTGCGGTAATAGTTACGGTACCTGCCTTAACGCCGCTAACGGTACAAATCTTGTTGTTGGGGCCGCTTGCGGAAACGGTAGCAACCGACTCGTCGCTGCTCTTCCAGGTAATAGAACCGTTTGATGAAGTAACCGTTACGTTAACCGTTGCGCCAACCTTTACGGTAGCAGTAGATTTGTCAAGCTGCAAAGCCGACTGGGTGGTGTTGGTGTTGTCGCCGTTGTCACCGTTATTGTTATCGTCGCCGCCGCACGCCGTAAGCGAGAATGCGAGTACGCCCGTAAGCATAGCCGTGCATGCAAACGCAGCGATTTTTTTGAATTTGTTTTTGTTCATCATTTTTCTCCTTATTGATTTATATGAATCTACTTTTCAGTAGCAATCACCAAAATTTTATAATTTTTTGTAAACCCTTACGTAGTCGACGTACATTGATTTCGATACGAACGTTTCTTCGGGAGCTACACCGCCGTCATATCCGCCGCCAACCGCAAGATTAAAAAGAATATAGCAGGGTTGGTCAAAAGGTGCAGCCGCAACTGCCTAGCTGTCCGTCCACCCGCCGTCGCTTGTAACCTCAAAAGCCTTTACGCCGTCAA
>CAMWQS010000043.1 GCA_947176485.1 uncultured Clostridia bacterium
TAACCGTACACGACAGAACTCGGCTTACAGATTAATCTCAAACTAAACTTTATAGCCCCCTTGGCGTAAATTCGCCAAGGGGGCTTCACGTTTCTATCTAAAAGTTGCTTCTTCCGATAAGTTCGTCAACGGTGCAGTTAAAATAATCAGCCAAAAGCCACAGACTGGTAATGCTTGGTTCCTTTTTGTTCAATAACCAAGCGCTTATGGCACTTTGAGAAATGTTAATATCGTTTGCAAGCTTAACTTGATTTACCCCGTATTCTTTCATTAAAAGTCGAAGATTATCAGAAAAATTTATCTTAATCATATTGACAGTATAGCTCTAAGGAGTTATAATTATAAAAAATAGCTCTATGGAGATATTTTTGAATATATTTATTTGGAATACTTGACTTAGCCAATTGTCTATGATAAAATAACAAATGTTATTAATAACTTATGTTATTTATGAGGTGGTGTGTTGCCGGCTAAAAAACAAATTACAAAGGATAAAATTCTTTCTGCGGCTATACAGATAGTACGGGAGAAGGGTATTGATAATCTGAATATGCGAACGCTTGCAAAGGCGTGCAACTGTTCAACTCAGCCCATATATCTGTCCTATAAAGGAATGGACGACCTTAAAACCGATATAAACGCCGAAATTACTCGTCTTTTTGAACAGTGTATCGAAAGGGAAATTGCGTCAGGCAAGTACGTAGAGTACAAAGCCGTAGGTATGGGCTATATTAAGTTTGCCAAGGAAGAAAAAGAGCTTTTCAAATATCTTATGATGACCAACCATCAAGAAGATAAAACTTGGATGAAGCTAAGCTACGACGTTTCGACTAATATGATTAAGAAAGACTACGGTCTGATACAAAGCAACGCGGAAAAATTGCATACCGAGCTATGGATATTCGTTCACGGTATAGCAAGTATGTTCGCCACCGATTATATCAGCTGGGACTGGGAAACGGTAAGCAGCTTGGTAACCGAGGCGTACCTCGGCTTTATGTCAAGGATAAAAGGAGAGGATAAATGATAATCGAAATCGAAAATCTTGAAAAATCGTTTAAAGAGGTCAAGGCGGTTGACGGAGTTTCCTTCAAAGTGAAGGAGGGTGAGCTGTTTGCCTTTCTCGGCATAAACGGCGCGGGTAAGTCTACTACGATAAACATTATCAGCGGCACGCTTAAAAAAGACGGCGGCTCGGTAAAGGTTTGCGGCTACGATATAGATGAAAACGCCGACGAAATAAAGGGAAAGATAGGCATAGTCTTTCAGAATTCCGTTCTCGATAAAAAGCTGTCGGTTTACGATAATTTAAAGTCGCGTGCGGGACTATACGGAATTTTCGGCAAAGACTTTAAAGCTCGGCTTGAAGAAATTTCCGAACTTCTTGATTTAAAAGAAATTTTAAAACGCCCCGTAAATAAGCTTTCGGGCGGGCAAAAGAGAAGAATAGATATTGCGCGTGCGCTGTTCCATAAACCCGAACTTCTAATATTAGACGAACCGACGACGGGGCTTGACCCCAAAACCCGTCAGACCGTTTGGGGCGTTATCGATAAACTGCGTAAAGAGAGCGGGTTAACGGTTTTTCTTACCACGCACTATATGGAAGAAGCGGCAGAGGCGGACTACGTGGTTATCCTCGACAGCGGCAAAAAGGTTGCCGAAGGTACCCCGCACGAGCTTAAAAATAACTACGCAAACGACTATATAAGAATTTATTCCGAAATATTAGAGGCGCAAAAGCTGCTCGCGCCTCTCGGTTATGCGCTTAAACGCGAGCGCGACTTTTTGGAAGTTGAATTGAAAAACACCAACGAGGCGACTGAGCTTATTAAAAAATACCCCAAGCTTTTTACCGACTTCGAGGTTTTAAAGGGTAATATGGATAACGTATTTTTAAAAGTTACCGGCAAAGATTTGGAGGGCATGTAAAATGACTGCTATGGTTGAATGTAAAAAGCTCGTATCTTTGGTTGCACGCAACACGAAGTGCTATTTTAAGGATAAATTTCTATTCTTCATATCTTTGATATCGCCGCTAATTTTGTTGGTGCTTTTTGCGACGTTCTTAAGAAACGTTTATATAGACAGCTTTCAACAGGTTTCTGCCATTTACGGCGTTGAAATAGAGGGCAAGGTTTTGGAAGGCATTACGGGCGCATGGCTTATGTCGTCTATATTGTCGGTAAGCTCGGTTACGGTTGCGTTTTGCTCTAACGTGGTAATGATAAACGACAAAATCGAAGGAAATATTAACGATTTTCGCGTTTCGCCCGTAAAAGGTGTAACGACTTCGATTGCGTACTTTATTTCAAACTTCTTCGTAACCTTTATCGTGCTTATAATAATTATGCTTATAGGGCATATTTATCTTGCTTGCGTCGGTTGGTATATTCCCGTAGAAAACGTATTTATGATTATCGTTGATATCCTCTGCGGGGTGCTTTTCGGAACGCTTTTGGCGGGAGTGGTTGAAAGCTTTATATCCTCGCAAGGCGGACTTTCGGGTGTGTCAACGCTTGTTTCGTCAATGTACGGCTTTATATGCGGTGCGTATATGCCCCTTTCGCAGTTTTCGGAAGGGCTAAGAAACGTTTTGTGTATGCTGCCCGGAACGTACGGCGTGGGAATTATGCGCAACCATTATATGTCGGGCTACGTCGACGAAATTTGCAAAGGCATGGACCCCGCACTTGCCGAAGGAATGAGAGCAGGTATAGGTGAAGGCTTCGATATGACCATTAAGCCTTTCGGAACCGAAGTTTCGCTTGGTGCTATGTACGGTATACTTTTAGGCGCGTGCGCCGTTTTGTTGGCGGCTTACGTTGCCGTAGTAATAATCAAAAATAAAAAGAAATAAGGAGAAAATAAAAATGAAAAAGTACGAATACGTAACTGTAAAAGTAAAAAACAACCCCGCATACTGTGCAACCCTTTTAGAACACAGAGAGATTATCGACGAGTACGCTGCGAAGGGCTACACGTATAAAGGATATTTTCCTACCGTGCAAGGTCCCAGCGGTAAGATAATCGAAATGGATTTGATTTTTGAGACCGAAGTATAGTTTTTCTTGCAAAAATGCTTTTAAAATGTTATAATTAACCAAAATTAATTATAAGGTGAATTTATGAAGAAAAGCAGATTAAAAAAATATGCAAAGCTTATAGTTAAGTGCGGGTTGAATGTGCAAAAAGGGCAGCTCGTTTTTATCGACTGCGGACTTGACCAGCCGGACTTCGTTGCTATGGTAGTGGAAGAATGCTACAAAGCGGGGGCTAAAAAGGTTAAAGTAAACTGGTCTTACATGCCCGTAACCAAGCTGCACTACGATTACAGAAGTTTGGAAACCATGTCTGAGGTTACCGAAGTTGAAAAGGCGGAGCTTCAAGAAAAGGTAGATACGCTTGCTTGCAAGCTTTGGCTTGATTCCGACGACCCCGACGGCTTAAACGGTACCGACAGTGAAAAAATCGCAAAGGCGAGTATGGCGCGTTATCCCATAATAAAGCCCTACCGCGACGCTATGGAAAACAAGTATCAGTGGTGTATTGCCGCGGTTCCCGGTAAAGAGTGGGCTAAAAAGGTTTTCCCCGAACTCAACGATAAAAAAGCTATCGAAAAGCTGTGGGAAGCAATTTTATACACATCCCGCGTGGACGAAAACCCTATTGCCGCATGGAAGGAACACAACGCAAACCTTGCAAAGCGCTGCAAATTCTTGAACGATTACAAGTTCGATAAGCTTGAATACAAGAGCGCGAACGGCACCGACTTTACCGTAGGTCTTAACCCCGTTGGTAAATTCTGCGGCGGCGGGGAGTACACGATAGGCAAAAAGCGCGTCTACTTTAACCCCAATATTCCGAGTGAAGAAGTTTTCACTTCGCCCGTGCGCGGAATTGCCGAAGGCAAAGTCGTTGCGACCAAGCCACTTTCTTATCAAGGCAAGCTAATTGAAAACTTCTGGATGCGCTTTGAAAAAGGTAAAGTAGTAGAAGTTTACGCCGAAAAGAACCAAGACCTTTTGGAAAAGATGGTTTCTATGGACGAAGGCGCGGCGTATCTCGGTGAGTGTGCACTTATCGCATATGATTCACCCATCAATAACACGGGTATACTTTTCTATAACACCTTGTTTGACGAGAACGCAAGTTGCCATTTGGCAGTTGGCAGAGGCTTCAACGACTGTATTGAAAACTACGAAAAGCTGACCGTTGAAGAATGTGAAAGGTTGGGCGTAAACAGCTCGATGATTCACGTTGACTTTATGATAGGAAGCGCGGATATGTCTATCGTTGGCGTAACCAAGGACGGCAAGCGCGTTCAAATTTTCAAAGACGGCAACTGGGCAATTTAAGAAATGAAATCAGACAATTTTGAAAAAGAGCTTCCAGAGGGATATGAGCTTAAACTGCATATTAACGCAAAGGGCAGTAAGCTAACAGCTATTTATTTGGTTTTGTCGTTTGTGCCCATATTAATTACGGTTGCGGCGGCGTGCCTCATTATTGAATTTGTCGGTGGCGGTTTACTATCGTTAGACAGCCTTTACCGTAGTTTAGCTTTTTTGGCTGCGGCTGTCGTTTTGATGGTCTACATTGTTTTGCACGAACTGGTTCACGGCATAACCTATAAGGCGTTGACGGGCGGGAAGCTGACTTTCGGCTTAAGGTGGAACGTAGCTTTTTGCGGCGTGCCCGATATTTTCGTTTACCGAAAGGCGGCAAAAACGGCGGTTTTAATGCCGTTTTTGGTGTTTAACGTCGTGTTCGTTGCGCTTACTGTTGGAATGTACTTCGTAGACGGTTGCGCATTTTTGGCGGCGGCATTCGTTCTGGGTATGCATATTGGCGGCTGTGTGGGAGATTTGCACGTTACTTATATGTTTGACCATAAGTTTAAGGACAATAAGACGCTTATGCGTGATACCGGACCGGAGCAGTTTTTCTACGTATATACCGGAGTTACAAATTCAGATATATCAGAATAAAGAAAAAGCGCGGCTTTTAAGCCGCGCTTTTATATTACTTGTAAAACGATAAATTTTAAATACTGCGTTTCTTCTGCGGAAAGGAGTGCGGGGGGGTCGGGTGCTTGGGTTTTTACTTCAACGTAGCGAACAGTTCTGCCGCTTTCTTTCGCCGCCTCGATAAGCATCTTTTCAAATAAAGTCGCCGTCATATAGTGTGAGCAAGAGCAGGTTATCAAAAATCCGCCGCTTTTAACTATTTTCATTGCGGTTAAGTTTATATCTTTGTAGCCGCGGTAGGCGTCTTTTACTTCGTCCGCCGTTTTGCAGAAGGCGGGAGGGTCCAAGATAACCGTATCGAACTGCCGTTTTTCTTTTCTGAAATTTCTTAAAACCTCGAAAACGTCCCCGCAAAGGGTTTCGATATTTTTAATGCCGTTTAACTGTGCGTTATCGCGCACGTTTTTAAGGGCGAGCTCGGAAATATCACAAGATATTACTTTGTCGGCAACGGTGGAGGCGTTTAAAGAGAACCCGCCGCTGTTGCAAAAACAGTCCAAAACCTTGCCGTTGCAGTACTTTCTTGCCGCAAAGCGGTTTTCCTTTTGGTCCAAAAAGTATCCCGTTTTTTGCCCGTTTTTAATATCAACGAGCATTTTTAAACCGTTTTCGGTTATTTCTACGTAGTCGGGCACTTCGCCGTATAAAACTTGCTTAACTTCGGGCAAGCCTTCTTTTTTTCTTACGGCAACGTCGCTTCTTTCGAAAATTCCCTTGGGGGCAAACAGCTTTACAAGGCATTCGCAGATAAGTTTTTTACGCATATCTATACCTAGGGAAAGGCACTGCACGGCAAGATAATCGCCGTATTTATCAACGATGAGGGCGGGGATGTTATCCGCCTCCGCAAACACCACGCGATAGCAGTTGCTGTATCCGAGTTTAACACGGTAGTCGTTGGCCGCTTTTAACCTTTGCATATAAAAATTTTCGTCGTCGGTTTCGTTCCCGCGAATGAAAATTCTTATAAGAATTTTAGAAGCGTGGTTTATATAGCCCTTGCCGATAAATCTTCCGTCAAAGGAATAAACTTCCGCAAGCGAGCCGTTCTTGTCCTTGCCGTCGATTTTGGCAACCTCGTTGGCGTAAACCCAACTGTGCCCCGCAACAATTCTTTTTTCTTCGCCCTTTTTAAGGTAAACTTTGTAAGCCATACTCAAAGTTTAGCAAATTGCGATAATAATTGCAATAAAAATTGCTTTTTATTTCCTTATTTGCTATAATTAACTGCGTATGCGCAAACTTTTGAAATATCTCAAAAATTATAAGGTGCAATCGGTACTGGCTCCGCTTTTTAAGCTTTTGGAAGCCAGCTTCGAGTTGTTCGTGCCTATGGTCGTTTCGGCGATAATCAACGAAATCGACGCGGGCAACGGAAGTGCTTCTTACGTTGTATATGCTTGCCTTATATTAGTTGCGCTAGGCGTGGTGGGGCTTATCAGCGCGGTTGCGGCGCAGTATTTTGCGGCGAAGGCTGCGGTAGGCTTTTCAAAAGAATTGCGGCACGATTTGTTCAATAAAATGCAGTCGCTTTCTTATTCCGAAATCGATAACCTCGGCACGGGTAAAATGATTACCAGAATGACCAGCGACGTAAATCAAGTGCAGTCGGGCGTCAATTTGGTATTAAGATTGTTTATGCGCTCGCCGTTTATAGTCTTCGGGGCTATGGTAATGGCGTTCTTAATCGATACCCTTGCGGGCGGTGTATTTGCTATCGCCATTGCGGTTTTATGCGTAGTGGTGTTCGGAATTATGCTTATAAGTATTCCGCTTTATAAAAGGGTTCAAGGCAACCTTGATAAAGTTACCGTTGCCACAAGGGAAACTTTGACGGGTGCACGCGTTATCCGCGCTTTCTGCAAGGAAGACGACGAAATTTCTGCCTATAACCAAATGAATGCCGAACTTACCAAAGCACAAAAATTTGTAGGTAAAGTTTCGGCTTTAATGAACCCTTTGACTTACGCCATAATCAACGCGGCAATTATCGCCTTGATGTATACGGGTGCAATTAAATTCAATGCGGGAAGCTTAGATAGGGGACAAGTGGTTGCGCTTTACAACTATATGTCCCAGATTTTAATCGAGCTTATCAAGCTCGCCAATCTTATTATCACCGTAACCAAGTCCTTTGCGTGCGCCGGTAGGATAAACGAAATTCTTGAAATGCAACCTTCGCTTAAAAAGGGTGATGGCAGCGACGGCGTAAGCGCAAGCTTTATTGAATTCAGAAACGTAAGCGTTAACTACGGCAACGCACCCCAAAACGCCCTGGACGATATCAACTTCACCGTTGAGCGCGGACAGACCGTGGGAATTATCGGCGGCACTGGCGCGGGCAAAACTACGCTTGTGAATATGTTACCTCATTTTTACGATGCAAAGACGGGTGAAGTTTTCATTGACGGCAAAAACGTAAACGCTATCGGCGACGAAGAGCTGCGTGATAAGTGTGGAATAGTACCGCAACGAGCCGTTCTTTTCGAAGGAACCGTGCGTGAAAATATGCAGTGGGGGCTGAATAACGCCACCGACGAGGAAATATTAGCCGCAATAGAAACGGCCCAAGCTTCCGACGTTATAAATTCCAAAGAGTGCGGGCTTGACGAAGTGGTAGAGCAAGGTGGTAAAAACTTTTCGGGCGGGCAACGCCAAAGGCTTACCATCGCCCGTGCGCTCGTAAAAAAACCGCAGATATTAATTCTTGACGACAGCGCGTCTGCGCTTGACTACGCAACCGACGCAAGGCTTCGTCAATCGCTTAAAAAGCTCGACTATAATCCTACGGTGTTCATAGTTTCGCAACGCACCTCGTCCATAAGGCACGCGGATAAGATTATCGTTCTTGACGGCGGCAAAATGGTGGGGCTGGGCACGCACGAAGAGCTTTTGAAAAATTGCGACGTATACCGTGAAATTCACTATTCGCAGTTTGAAAAGGAGGGCGCATAAATGGCTAAACTCTCCAAAAAGTCAGTGCTTAAACGCATATTAAAACAACTTAAAAAATATAAGCTTCTAATTACTGCAACGATATTTTTTGCACTCGTTTCGGTTGCGGGCAACCTGCTTGCGCCGATATTCGTGGGGCAAATAATTGATTTGTTCGTTGCGGGCAAACAGGTAAATTTAGAGGAAGTTTTCGTTAAGTTTGCGGCTATAGGCGCAACCGTGGGCGTAACTTGCGTAGCGCAGTGGCTTACGAGCGTTATAAATAACCATATTACTTTTAACGTCGTCAAGGACATCCGTGAAGAGGCATTTGCGCACTTGCAAAAGCTTCCGTTAAAGTTTATTGACGCGCACTCTTACGGCGATATAGTGGGCAGAGCCATAGCGGACGTGGACGCGTTTGCGGACGGGCTTTTGATGGGCTTTACCCAGCTTTTCACGGGCGTTTTGACGATACTCGGTGTTCTCGGCATAATGTTTGCAATGAACTGGATAATCGCGCTAATCGTATTCGTTTTAACTCCGTTTTCGCTGTTCGTTGCAAAGTTTATCGCTTCCAGGACCTATTCGCTTTTCAAAAAAACTTCGCAAATACGCGGCGAACAGACTGCGTTTATCGACGAAATGATAGGCAATTTAAAGGTTGTGCAAGCGTTCGGACACGAGGACGAGAACCTTGAAAAGTTTGACGAGATAAACGACAGACTTACAAAAGCGTCGTTAAAATCTATTTTCTATTCGTCGCTCACCAACCCGACGACGCGCTTCGTCAACGCGCTCGTGTACGCGGCGGTTGCACTTGCGGGCGCGTTAATGCTGATATTTGCAGTTCCGCTACCAATAGTTTTTACCGTAGGTAAACTTTCGAATTTGCTTTCGTACGCGAACCAATACACCAAGCCCTTTAACGAAATTTCGGGCGTGGTTACCGAGCTACAGAACGCGATAGCTTGCGCTGGCAGAATTTACGAGGTTATCGACGAACAACATCAAACGCCCGACGGCGAAAACGCGCAAGTCCTTGAAAACGTCAATGGCGACGTTGAATTCAAAGACGTTTCTTTCTCGTACGACAAGAGCAAAAAACTTATCGAGGGCTTGAATATTTCCGCAAAGGCGGGGCAAAGAATTGCAATAGTGGGACCCACCGGCTGCGGCAAAACCACGCTTATAAATCTTTTAATGCGTTTTTACGACCCCGACGGCGGGAAGATTTCGGTAGATGACAACGATATTTTAAGCGTTACCCGCAAATCGCTACGCAAAAACTACGGTATGGTTTTGCAAGATACCTGGCTTAAAAGCGGCACCGTGTTTGAAAATATCGCTATGGGCAACCCAGTGGCAACGCGTGAAGAAGTTGAAAACGCCGCAAAGGCAGCGCATGCGCACAACTTCATTATGCAGATGCCCGAAGGCTACGACACGATCATTGCAGAGGACGGCGGGAACCTTTCTCAAGGTCAAAAACAGCTTCTTTGCATCTCGCGTATAATGCTGTGCTTGCCGCCTATGCTTATTCTTGACGAGGCGACTTCCTCAATCGATACCCGCACGGAGCAAAAAATTCAGCAAGCCTTTGCCCGCCTTATGGAGGGAAGAACGAGCTTCGTCGTTGCGCACAGGCTTTCAACAATAAGGGAAGCCGACCTAATTCTCGTAATGAATAAGGGCAACATAATCGAGCAAGGCACGCATGAAGAGCTGCTTTCTAAAAACGGCTTCTACGCCAACCTTTACAACAGTCAATTCGCAATATAAGGAGAAAATATGTTACAAGTCAACAACGTTTCACTTCAATACGGCAGTAAAAAGCTGTTCGAGGACGTAAACTTAAAATTCACCAAGGGCAACTGCTACGGCATAATCGGCGCAAACGGCGCGGGCAAGTCCACTTTTTTAAAGGTTTTAAGCGGCGAAGTAGAGCCCAACAAAGGCGACGTAACGCTTGACAAAACCGAAAGAATGTCCGTTTTGCAGCAGAACCAAAACGCCTTCGATAACGTTACCGTCCTTCGTGCGGTCATGCTCGGGCACAAGCGCCTCGTGGACATAATGGACGAAAAGGACGCGCTTTACGCCAAAACCGACTTCACCGAAGCGGACGGCGTGCGTGCAAGCGAGCTTGAAAGTGAGTTTGCCGAGCTTGGCGGTTGGGAGGCAGAGTACGAGGCTCAAACTCTTTTAAACGCGCTTGACATAACCGAAGAATATTACTACACGATGATGGCTGATTTGGACGCAAAGCACAAGGTCAAGGTTTTGCTTGCGCAAGCTCTTTTCGGCAACCCCGATGTGCTTTTATTGGACGAGCCTACCAACAACCTTGATATAAAAACGGTGCGTTGGCTTGAAAATTACCTTCTCGATTTCGAAAACACGATAATAATCGTATCCCACAACCGACACTTTTTGAACAAGGTTTGCACGCACATTTGCGACGTGGACTACGGCAAAATCAATATGATGCTCGGCAACTACGACTTTTGGTACGAAACGAGCCAACTTCTCGCACGCCAACAGCGCGACCAAAACAAGAAGAACGAACAGCGCGCCAAAGAGCTGCAGGACTTTATTGCGCGCTTTGCGGCGAACGCGTCGAAGTCCCGTCAAGCAACTTCGAGGAAGAAGGAGCTTGAAAAACTCACTATTTCTGACTTCAAGCCGTCGCTTAGAAAATATCCGTTTATCGATTTCAAATACGAGAAGGATATCGGCAACGACATTTTAATGGTGGAGGGGCTTACCAAGAAAGGCTATTTCGAGAATATTTCTTTCACCGTGCAAAGGGACGAAAAAATCGGCATAGTAAGCGACAAGTCGACAACCGTTTCAATGCTTTACGATATTTTGACGGGCAAAGCTCAGCCCGATAGCGGCACCGTGCGCTGGGGCAAAACCATTTCGGTTTCGTACTTCCCCGAAAACAACAACGAATATTTCCAAGGCTGCGACCTCAACCTCGTGCAGTGGCTCAGCCAATACTCCAAAGACCATTACGAGGAGTATCTCCGCGGTTGGCTCGGCAGAATGCTGTTCTCCGGCGAAGAAGCGCTTAAAGAGGCAAAGGTATTATCTGGCGGTGAAAAGGTGCGCTGCATGCTTGCAAAAATGATGCTTGAAGGCAGCAACTTCCTTATTATGGACGAGCCCACGAACCACCTTGACCTTGAAAGTATAACCGCTTTGAACAACGGAATGAAGAATTTTAAGGGCTGTATGCTGTTTACCTCGCACGACCAAGAGCTTATGAACACCGTTGCGAACAGAATAATAGAAATTAACGATACCAAAAAATTTGACAAATGCGTCAATTATGACGAATATTTGGACATCATAACTCAGTAAAATTGACCCGTCGACCCCATTCGACATAATTTTGTACAAAAATACATTAT
>CAMWQS010000044.1 GCA_947176485.1 uncultured Clostridia bacterium
AGTAATTTTCAACGTGTTTAAGGATTACGATTATGAAATCTATGCAAGATTACTCGGAACGAATAAATAAGCTACGGGCGGCTTTGGAAAATGCGGACGCGGTGGTTATCGGCGCGGGCGCGGGGCTTTCGACCTCGGCGGGGTTCACCTATTCGGGCAAGCGGTTCGGGGAGTATTTCAGCGACTTCGAAGAAAAGTATAACTTCCACGATATGTACACGGGCGGGTTTTATCCTTACGACACGCCCGAAGAAGCGTGGGCGTACTGGTCAAGGAATATCTTAATAAACCGCTATCAAAACCCGCCCAAGCCCGTCTACGAGGACTTGTACGATATCGTAAAAGATAAAAACTATTTCGTTATTACTACGAACGTCGACCACTGCTTTCAGAAGGCGGGGTTCGATAAGGATAGGCTTTTTTATACGCAAGGCGACTACGGCTTGTTTCAGTGTTCGGTGCCGTGCCACGACGAAACCTACGACAACGAGGGACTTATCCGCCGTATGGTTGACGAGCAAGTCGATATGAAAATTCCGCCCGAGCTCGTGCCGCGCTGCCCCAAATGCGGCAAGCCTATGACCACGAACCTGCGCTGCGACGATAAATTCGTGCAAGACCGCGGCTGGTACGCGGCGTGCGGGCGGTACGAGCATTTTATTAAAAAGTATAAGAACAAGCACGTAGTTTATCTCGAGCTCGGCGTGGGCGGTAATACGCCCGTGATAATCAAGTATCCGTTTTGGCGGCTCGTAAACCAAAACCCGAAAGCGATTTACGCCTGCATAAACTACGGCGAGGCGATTTGCCCGCCGCAGATAGAGGAACGCTCTATTTGTATCAACGAAGACATAGGCGCAGTGTTGGCGCAGTATAAAAAATCGTTTAGCGAACGCTAAGCGGTTTTTTCTTGCGGTGGAGGGGGTGGAGTCAAAAATATTTATTAAATCCTTACTTTTTTAAATTAGAGGCTTGACAAACTATTTTAGCTGTGATACGATGTTAATGAATAAAATTATTTGATAATTAGTAACATTTATCCTTTCCCGAAACGTATAGTTAATGAGAAACGGGATAAAGCAGACAAAAATTTAAGGGGACGTCCCCTTTTTCGTGCGCTTCGCGCACGAAGTATAAACTGTTTGCTTTTAAATCGTGAGGGAACAAGGATATTTTAATTTTTCAAGTTTAGTTAAACGGTTAACCACGCGGGCTGTAAAGCTCAAAAAATGGTAAGGTTAAACGGTTAACTAAACTAATTGCTTGCAAAAAGCGTTTAAATAAGGTGCTAATGGAAGGGTTAAGGAAACTTAATTTTTTCAAAAAACATAATAAAAAAAACTTTTAAGTGAGGAAAATGTATGAAAAAGGCAAAGATTTTGGCGGCTGTTGCGGCAGCGGCAGTGTTGTCGGTCGGCGGCGGCTTGCTTGCCGGCTGTAACAGCGAACACACGCACACGTATTCGGACGATTGGAAAAACGACGCGAACGGACACTGGCACGTAGCAACCTGCGACGACCTTAAAGAGGGCGACAAGGACTACAAGTCCGGCTATGGCGAGCACGTTTGGGGCGACGATAACGAGTGCGACACTTGCGGCTACGTAAAGGTTACGCCTCCGCCCGTAGTAACGGAAGTTACGATTAAGCTTGACGCAAACGGCGGTAGCCTTGAAGGCGACGCGGAAACGAAAGACGTAGAAACGAAGAACGGCAAGATAGAATCTTTGCCCACGCCCACCGCGCCCGCGGGTATGGAGTTCGTAGGCTGGTACACCGAGGACGTAGGCGGTACCGAAGTTACTACCGAAACCCCGTTCACGGCGGCGGGAACGATTTACGCACATTACGTTACGGTTTACACCATTACGCTTAACGTTGGCGACGGTACGCTTGAAGCTACGACCGTTAAGGCGAAGGGAGGCAAGGTTACCGAGCTTCCCACACCCGAAGCCCCCGACGGAAAACAGTTTGCGGGCTGGTATACGACTGCGGAAGACACCGAAGAAGTACAGGGTGTGTTGGTTACTATCGAAACCGAATTTGAAGAAGATATAACTATTTACGCACGTTACGCGTCCGTATATACTATTACGCTTAACGTGGGCGAGAGCGGCTCGCTTCCCGAAGGCGTAACGGGTACTTTGACCACGAAGGGCGGCAAGCTTGAAACCCTTCCTACCCCCGTAACACAGAACGCTTTGGTATTCCTCGGCTGGTACACGACTGCGGAAGACACCGCGGAAGAGGTGGGCGAACTCGTTACCGTGGATACGCTGTTCACCGGCGACGTTTCGGCAATTACCTTGTACGCAAGATATAGGCAGGAAGTAACCGTTAGCCTTAACGTTGGTACGGGCACGCTTCCCGAAGGCACGGAGCTTACGTACGTTACTACCGAAAGCAAGATTGCTGAGCTTCCCACCCCCGCGGCACCTACGAACAGCTGGTTCAAGGGCTGGTACACGGCGGCAGAGGGCGGCGTTAAGGTTTCGGCAACCACTAATTTGGCTAACTATGCAGACGAATCGCATTCGGCTACGCTGTACGCAATCTACGTAGAGGAAGTTACCGTAACCCTCAGCGTTGGCGATAAAGGCACGCTTCCCGAAGGTGCACAAACTACTTACACAACCGTAAACGGTAAAATTCAGCTTGCGGAAGGCGAAAAGGGACTTCCCGTACCTACGATATCCCAAGCACACTGGCTGTTCTACGGCTGGGCTAACGGCTACCTTACCGTAGACGTAGAAACGAGCGTATTCGAAGCAGACACCACGATTACCGCAAAAATCGGACAGGAAAGCGGTATTTGGAGTGCCGACGGCGAAACCTTTATTAAGGGCTTAACCGTAAACCAAGGCTGCACTGACCATTTGCAGTACTGGCTTGGCGACGGCAACAACATAGTTATTGAAGAAGGCACCGAGATAGCCATATATCTTGACGGTACTCATATACCTCATAAAATTAAGAATAACAGTACTTGTGTAAACTTTACAAACGCGGGGAAAATTGAAAATACCGTTACTGTAACCGAAACCGCAAAATTCGTAATGTACTTGAACAAGTGGCCAGACGGATGGCAGTGCGAATATACTGGTACGCCCTCAAATAAAGTAACCAACGTTATTCCCGAAGGTGCTACGCCTATCACGATTAACGCGCCAAACGGTAAAGTAATCGTATACTTCAAACACGTTACAGGTGCAGTTGCAACGTTAGACGACCTTGTGAATTTCCAAATCCACGCGTGGACGGGTAGCTCTACCGATGAGTTCAACGGTTGGAACAATAACCCTCATCTTTATACAAAGACGGGCACGGGCGAAACAGCTGAATATACCCCGAACACTTTGACGAAGAAAGGAAACTTGACCACAAGCACAACGTTCATAATTCACTGGACCGGTGCTATAAGCGGCAAAACTCAGTCCGGTAACTTCGGTAACTTGGAAGTGAACGAAAATCCCGAAATAACTAACGTTTACGTTATTGAGTTAAAGCTCGACGGGCAAGGTAACAGTATCGTATACGAATACGTTGCACCCGAAGAAGCAGAATAATTATTAAAACGAATTAAGACCAAAGGCTCTATCGCAAGATAGAGCTTTTGGCGACAAAATCAGACTTAAATTTTACGGACTTTTTGCAAGTCCGTAAAGTTGGTTAAGTTAAACGGTTAACAGAAATTTGGAGGAAATTATGAGAAAGAGAAGCTTTCTTTGCGTCGTAATTGCGGCAATTATGGCGTTCGGCTTAGCGATTTCGGGCTGCTCAACCGAAAATACGCCCGTAACTCCCGGCGGCGACGGCGGCGGCAACGAAAACCCGCCCGTAGTGGATACGGAAGTTGCGTTAAAGTACGAGCAAAACCTGACCTGGGGCGAAGTGGATCACTTGTATATACATTACCTTCGCGGCGCGCATTCCGAGGCGGAGCAAGGCAAGGTAAACGATGCGTCGAAACCCGGATACTCGACCCAGATTAATTCTTCCGTGTACGGCGACTGGGGTTTGTGGACCTGGGAATACTTCCCCACGAACAGCGAGGGTAGAGCCTTCTATCCCATGAAGATAGACGAGTCGGGTGCGGTATACGATATAGACCTTAAAGCGACCTATAACGACGCCGGTTGGGACAGCGCGACCCGCAACAACAAGGGGCTTGAAATTTCCTACGCTGAAGCTTTGCGTTTGGGTATTCAGGTTTACTCGCAAAACAGCCGTGTTAACGGCTCGGGCTTCTGGGTAAACGACGGCGGTGACGTATACGTAATTTTAGCAGACGCAAAACGCGACAAGGGCGACTATCACTGGTTCGTCCGTCAAGGCGCGGTTCAAAGCGGCACGGCGAAGTTTGCCGATTCCGTAGTGTACGACCCTTACGCGGGAATACCCGAAGGTTCGGCTGTAACCAAGTACGACGTAGTGTCGAATATGGGCAATAACAGCGTTTATTCGCAACAACCCGTTGCGGAAGGCTGGGACGAAAACAGCGTAGGCTATCAGATATTTATCGCGTCGTTTGCGGACGGCAACGGCGACGGTATGGGCGATTTGAGGGGTATCATCAATAAGCTCGATTACCTTGAAGACCTTGGCGTGGATACGCTTTGGCTTACGCCTTTCCAACACTCTAACTCATACCACGGCTACGACATAATGGACTACTTCACGGTAGACCCTAGGTTCGGAACGCTTGAAGACTACCGTGAGCTTTTATTCAAGGCGCATCAGAAGGGAATGAAGGTTCTTATGGACTTCGTTTTGAACCATACTTCGCTTTCCAACCCTTGGTTCACCAAGTCGCAAAACCTCGTTAAAGAAACGGTAACTTTGCCCGACGGCACGAAGAAGGAAATAGATTACCGTAACTTCTACACCTGGCAGAATGAGGAATACGTTTCGAGCTTGAAGGACAACAGAGCGAAGAAGCAGTGGTTCAAGGATGCGAACGGATATTACTTCTATTCGAGCTTCGGCTCCTCAATGCCCGAATTGAACTACGACTATCAAGCAACGCGTGACGCTATTTTGGAGGTTGCGCTGTACTGGATGAGCTTCGGACTTGACGGCTTCCGTCTTGACGCGGTTAAGCATATCTATATGGCAAACGAAAGCCGCGACCGCTCCGACTGGGTAGTAAGGGACAGCGACGAGGCAAACGACGCAGATTACTCCTTCGATATGTATAAGAACGCACACTTCTTTATGGAGTTCAACGCTAAGCTTAAAGCAAGCTATCCCAACGCAATTCTCTTGGGCGAAAACTTCAACGGCGACCCCACGAAGATAGCGGGCTTGTACGGAGGTATGGATTCGCAATTCAACTTTAACTGGTACTACGACGCGACGGCAGGACTTACGAAGTTAGCCGGCGGTGAAGAATACGCGGCGAGCCTTCTTAACCAATACAAGGTTGCGCAAAGCAGCTTTGCGGACGGGCGCACCGACTATATCGACGGCGTGTTCACTTCAAACCACGACGTACAGCGTGCACGCGACAAGTTGTCCGGTTCGGAAAGCGGAGTTGACCGCGAGACGCTACTCGGCGACGAAACCTGGAATTTGTCAAACGATTTAGCAAAACTTTGGGGCGGCTTGTGTCTGACCGTGCCCGGTATCACCTGGATATATAACGGCGACGAGCTGGGTATGTTCGGTACCAAGACGGCTAACGCCGCAGGCGAAGGCGCGGGACACGAGGACAGATGGTACCGTCAGCCTATGAAGTGGACGACGGCGCTTGACGGAAGTGAAAACAACTGCCATTACCTTATGGGCTTCAACAACTACTATATCGAGTGGGATGCGTTAAACGCACAGCTTCCCGGCGTTGCCGAGCAGAGTGAGGACGAAAACTCCATTTACAACGCGTACAAGGATATTATCGCTATCCGTAAACAATACAACCTTGCAAACGGAAAGCTCGTTTCCAACACCACGAGCGGTAAGCTTATCGACTACACCATTCAGTCGGGTGCTAAGGAAATACGTATTTTGGTGAATGCAAGCAGTGAAGCTATTGCCGTACCCACGGCGATTAAAGCACTTACCCCTATATACGGAACTGCGGCTGGAACGACGGCAAGCCCGAAGGTTGCCGCAAGGTCGATGCTGATTTATGAGGTTAAATAAGGTGAAATTATGAAAAAGATTTTAGCTTTAACTTTAACGAGCATTCTCGTATTGGGCGGTTCGGGGGCAGCGTTTGCCACCGCCGCCACGGCGCAGCCTTCACCCGAAGTGCAGGCGGAAGCAACGGCAACCGCGCAGAGCGGCGTGTACCTCGTGCCCGGCACTTATACTTCGGGCGGCAAGAAGAGGTTGAACACGGTTACGGCTTCGGGCGTTAAGAAGCTTACGGACGAAGAATGCGAAGCGATTTATACCGAGAACGCGTACGTTTGCACGCGTGCCAAGGGTGAAAAGCTGCCTAAGCCCCAAAGCACCAGAAAGGATAAGGACGGAAACGCTTATACCTTCAACGGCTGGTGGGCGATAGTTGACGCGACCGTAACCTACTTTGAGACGGTGCCCGATTCTTCCGAAGTGCAGTATCTTTACGCAGACTGGCGCGCTGATTTATCGCAGCGTATGGACCCCGTCAACCCCGAGGAGGGGCAGAAGGTGGAACCCAACCATTATCTGATACTCAAACACGAGGACGGCACGGAAGAAAAGGTAACGCTTTTAAGAGGGTTTACCAATTTATCCACCGCCGAAACCTTAGGTTACGCTTTTGCAGCCGAACTTAAAGTAGAGGGGTTGGATTTGCAACCCGGCGATAGCTTTATGGTATACACCACGGGCTTGGTCAAAGACTCTACCGTTGCTGAGCTTTCACCCATCAAAGGAAGTAACCAGATGTGGTCCATAGAGCTGGAAGCGAGCGGGCAAAAGGAAAACGATACCAAAGACTATTTGGATGCGCAAACGAGCGCGTATTACACCGTGGACCCCGTTATTACCTATATCGGCGAAACAGCCGGAACCTATAACCTTTACATTAAGTATTTCAGTAAGGGCAGTAAGATGGCGGTTTACATGGAACCGATGGGATTAAATTAGGTTTTTCTCCTCCTATATATTCCGTAAAGACCTTCCCCTGAGGGGGAAGGTCGGCGCGGATGGATTAAACTTACTTGGAATTGAAATGGAAAAAATCACTATTAAGGACGTTGCCCGTCTTGCGGGCGTGTCGGTTGCAACCGTATCGTACGTAATAAACGGCAAGCACGAGGACAGATATACCGAGGAAACGAAGCGTAAGGTTTTGCAAATTGTAAACCTTTACGACTTTCAGCCTTCACGCCTTGCGCAGTCGTTCGCGCTGAGTACGAGCAGAAGCGTTATTATTCTGACGGCAAAGCACGAATCTATTTTGCAAAAAGCCGAAAGCTACGACTTTGTAAGACTGTTTTGCAAGACTTTCGAGCGTCTCGGCTACAACGTCATTATGCGCACGCATTTGGAAAACACGAGGATAGATACGGCTGACGCGATTATCTGCGTGGGAATGGAGGAAGACAAGTTCCGCCGCCTTGCGCGTGAAAATTACGTGCCGCTTTTATCCGTTGACGGAAAGATAAACGACGAGCTGTTCTTCCAAGTTTATCAAGATTTTAATTACCTTTTGAAGGTGGGCGAAAAGGAGTTCGGCAAGGATAATTTTTCGGTGGTGCTGGTAGATACCTACAACCAAACCTTAAAGGACGAGATAAGCGCGCTGTCCGATAAAATAGTCTTTATTGCCGACGACGATATAAGCAAATTGCCGAAGGGTAACGTGGTTACCGCAAACTCTTCTTTGAAGAGTTTGGGCGCCAGATACAACTCGAATATGCTGTTCGTTCCCGCGAATACCCAAGCGAGGGCGGACGCGGTTTTGGATTGTTTTAACAAGGCGAGGGAGCGCGTGCAAGGCACTACGCACACCGTGCTGGTAAAGTAACGATGAATAAATACGCTATATTGCACAGACCCGAAAGTAACTTTGCTTACGCCACGGCGAAAAACAAGCTTACGATAGTTTTAAGGGTTGCCGCAAACGACGAGTTTGAAAAGGTAGAAATACTTTACAACAATAAATACGCTTTTACGAAAACCCGTTCCGTTATTTCAATGGCAAGGTATGCCGAGGACGGAATTTTCGCCTATTACCGTGCGGAGATCACCCTCCCCGACGCCCGGTTTGCATATATCTTCAAGATAACGGAAAAGGGTGGGGTTTACTATTATTCCGAGGAAGGACTTTCAAAGGAATACGAATTCAATCTTGCATACTATACGTTCTTTCAGTTTGCGTTTATAAACGGCGTGGACGTTATGCCCGTTCTGGACTGGGCGGGTTCAGCCGTGTTCTATCAGATTTTTATAGACAGATTTGCGCGGGGCGATTTTGAGAAAGACGATAAATACATAAACACGCCGTGGGATAGCGAAATAGACCGCTATTCTTTTACGGGCGGCGACCTTGACGGCGTAAGGGAAAAACTGCCGTATCTTAAAGAGATGGGTATAAACGCGCTGTATTTAACGCCCGTTTTCTTATCCGACTCAAACCACAAATACAGTATTAAGGACTATCTTACCGTCGACCCGCAGTTCGGCGATAATAAAAAGCTGAAAGGGCTTTTATCCGCTGCGCACGGGCTGGGAATGAAGGTTATCATCGATACCGTTTTCAACCACTGCGACGCGGGGCACGAATATTTCAAGGACGTAAAGGAAAATGGTAGGGCGTCAAAGTATTACGACTGGTTCGTAATCGACGGGGAATACCCCGACGAAAAGCGGGGCAACTACGCGTGCTTTGCAGAGTGTAAGCATATGCCGAAGTGGAACACGAGCAACCCCGCCGTGAGAAGGTATTTGACGGATATTGCCCTCGAATACCTTAAAACGGGCTTCGACGGGTTACGGCTTGACGTTGCCGACGAGATTTCGCACGAGATGTGGCGGCAGCTCAGGCGGGAGGTAAAGGCAAAGTATCCGTCCGCGCTTATCCTCGGCGAGATATGGCACGACAACGAGCATTGGCTTAAAGGCGACCAGTTCGACGGAGTAATGAACTACAAGCTGCAAAAGATTTTGGTTGATTACTTCGGCAAAGCCCCCGTGACCGCGAAGGCGGCGGCGGACAGAATGAACAGGGTGCTTATTGCTAACACACAGCAAGCCAACGCAAACTCTTTAAACTTTTTGGATAACCACGACACGCCTAGGTTTTTAAGGACGACGGGCGGCAACAAAGACAAGCTACTTTGCGCGCTGTGCGCAATGGTTTTATTCCCCGGTATGCCGTGCGTGTTCTACGGAACGGAGCTTCCTTTGGACGGCGCGGGCGACCCCGACTGCCGCAAGCCCTTCGATTGGAGTTTCAAGGGGCGAGAGGATAGCTACAAAGATAATTTTTATAAAATTCTGGGCTTGAAAAAGCTGCCCGCTTTACAAGGCTTAGGGTGCCGCGTTTGCGCCAAAAACGGCGTTTTAAGCATTACGAGAGAGGTTGGCGGGGAGAGCGTTACGGCGTACTTCAATACGAGCGGGAAAGCGAAGAAGGTTGAAGTGCGCGGCGAAGTGATTTTCGGCTTGAATTATAAAGAAGGCAGAATTTTAAACGACGGAACGGTCGTTGTTAAAAATATAAAAAATTAAACGGTATAGGAGGACATTTTGATGAAAAAACGTTTAATATCTTTACTTGCTTGCGGCGTGCTTACTGCAAGCGCGGTTGCGGGGCTTACGGCTTGCGGCGATAAGGGCTTGGAGCTAACCGTGTGGGGCTCGGCGGCTCAGCAAGAAACCTTGAAAGAGATGGTTGCCAAATTCGAGGAAGCCAACCCCGATACCAAATACAATATCAAAGTAGGTATCGGCGAGGAGGATATGGCGTACAGCAACGTCAGCAAAGACCCCTCTGCCGCGGCGGACGTATATGCGTATTCAAACGACCAGCTTATTCCCCTTTTGCGCGTGGGCGCACTTGCAAGAATAGGCGGGGACAAACTTGACACTATCAAGGCGGATAATAGCGCAGATTCCGTTAAGTCGGGTTCGATTGCATACGGCACTGCGGACGAAAAGGTGTACGGCTATCCGTACGCTTCGGACAACGGCTACTTTATGTTCTACATTAAGTCGATTGTAAGCGACGAGCAAGCAAAGACGCTTGAAACCATAATTGACGCTTGCTCGGCTGAGGGCAAGAAAATCGGTTGGGCGTTAGACGTGCCTTGGTACGTTGCGGGCTGGTTCTTTGCGTTCGGCGGCAGCTACAGCGTTGAATACGATTACAACGACAATTACAAGGAAAAAAATATTACTCTTGACAACTTCAACAACGAAAACGGCATAAAGGCTTCCAAAGCTATGGCAAAGCTCGTTGATAAGGAAAAGGGAGTATTTGCCGGTGCGGGAACTGATAACAACACCATTATTACGGGCTTCACGACGGGGCAAATGGCGGTTGCCGTTTCGGGAACCTGGAACGCTAAAAAATTGCAAGAAATACTCGGCGAAAATTACGGCGTGTGCAAGCTTCCCACCGTTACCGTAGGTGAAGAAACCAAGCAGCTTAAATCCTTCAAAGGCTATAAGTTATACGGCGTAAACCCGCACAGCGCGAACATAGGAGAAGCACACAAGCTTGCGGCTTTCCTTTCAAGCGAAGCTATGCAAAAGGAGCGTTTTGAAAAGCACCTTATAGGACCCACCAACACGACGGTTGCTAACCTTGACTCTGTTAAAAACGACGCAACCTTTAAGGTTTTGAACGAGCAGAACGAGTTTGCGGTAGAGCAGACCTCCGTGCCCTCCAATTTCTGGGAGCCCTTAAAGAGCTACGGATTGAACATTATGGACGGCTTGGTTGCAGAAAACCCCGGCGCGGGTCAGATTTCTTATCAGTGTCAGCTTGTTAAATTGGTTTATTTGATTAAAGG